>JBBQOG010000427.1:0-3105 GCA_038330665.1 Bacteroidales bacterium | reverse complement strand
CACCCCGCTGCAATCCCTGACCCGCGCCAAGGACATCGCCATGCAGGCAGGCATGAAATATGTGTATATCGGCAATGTTCCCGGGATCGGGGGTGAAGACACTTACTGTCCTAATTGTAAAGTCCTGATTGTCAAGCGCATGGGATATACCGTCGAACAGAATCTCGTATCATGCGGCCGCTGTCCGAAGTGCCAAAAGCCTGTTTCCGGCCGGTGGTGATCTCCGCATTAAATTTTTTATAATTTTGATCCATCGTGGCTCGAGTCAGGATATTATAGACCCCCACACCGGTTTGCAAAATTGCCGATGAAAATAAATAAGGTTACCCTTTCTTTTGAAGAGGAGTATGAACAGGGTTTTCAGTCCTACTATTTCATTGATTCCCTAAAAATTTTCAGGGCTGCCTTCCTTTTGGTTGCGGTTCTGTATGGGTTGTTCAGTCTTTTAGATATAACTATCATTCCGGAGCAGGCAGCTTACTACTTCAGGATCCGCTTTGAAATCGTCATACCTTTTTTCCTGCTGGTACTCGCGCTCTCCTTTTTGCCCCAGTTCCGGAAAATATGGCAATGGCTGCTCTTTTTCTCTTACTTTATTGGTGGATGCGGAATTTTGGCCATGATCATTAAAGCCCCGGACAATCTGACCTACTATGCCGGATTAATGTTGATTTTTTCAGCCGGGTATTTCTTCATCAAACTACGCTTTATCCTTGCAACCATTTGTGGATGGATACTTTTGACCCTGTTTAATGTGTGCATGCTGGGATTCACTGAAATTTCCCCGTCCATCCTGGTCGCCTATAATTTTTTTTATGTGTCGGCTAACCTGATCTGCATGTTCGGGGCCTATTACATCGAATATTCTTACCGCCAGTATTACTGGACGAACCACCAGTTGGATCTCAAGAAAAGCGAATTGGAAGAAACGAACAGAAATCTGGAAGAAACTGTTTTTATGCGAACAGAAGAACTGATTAAGGCAAAGGAGCGGGCGGAAGATTCAGATCGGCTGAAATCCGCATTTCTCGCCAATATGAGTCATGAAATACGGACCCCGATGAATGGAATCCTGGGATTTGCGGATTTGCTCAAAGAACCAGGACTGACCGGCGATGAACAGCAAAAGTACCTGCGGATTATTGAAAAAAGCGGAGAACGGATGCTCCAGATCATTCAGGATATTATTGATATTTCCAAAATTGAATCCGGACAGGTTCAGGTGGTTCTTTCAGAAACAAATGTCAACGAGCTGATCGAATTTATCTATGCTTTTTTCAAACCGGAAGCCGAACTGAAAGGCTTGAGCATGAATATTGAGCCGGGTCTTCCGCTGGAGGAGGCAATCATATTTACGGACCGCGGGAAATTGGATGCGGTTCTGACCAATCTGGTGAAAAATGCATTGAAGTACTGTCAGGAAGGTTCCATTTATTGCGGATACAGAAAAAATGGAGAACTGCTGGAGTTCTTCGTCAAGGATACCGGACCCGGTATTTCCAGCGAGAAACAGGAGGCCATTTTTGAAAGATTTATCCAGGTCGACTTGTCAGACAAGAAAATTACGCAGGGAGCCGGACTCGGATTAGCGATTTCAAAGGCATTTGTCACCTTGCTGGAAGGCAGGATATGGCTGAAAAGCGAGCCCGGAAAAGGCTCCGATTTCTGGTTTTCCATTCCCTATAAACCGATTTCAGGGACATGATATAGATCATCCCATCGATGATCTATATCAGGATAATTCCGATAAATGATATCAATAGGTATTTCGATATCTACATTTATATATATTGGAAAATTCTACTTTTGCCTGATAATTTTGTAACACTATGAGCAGCGAATCTCTTGTTCTGTTCTTTATTGTTGGTGTTGTGCTGGTTGGAGGAGCTGTATTGTTCTCCGGCTTTGTAGCACCAAGAATAAGTAAGGCACCCGCTAAATTCGAACCCTATGAATGCGGAATTCCTGCACAAGGAAATGCCTGGATCCAGTTTAACGTCGGGTATTATCTTTTTGCGATCGTTTATCTGATCTTCGATGTGGAAACCGTGTTTGTATTTCCCTGGGCTGTAGTCATGAAAGAAATTGGCATGAGGGCTTTTGTCGAGATTGTGATCTTTTTCATTATTCTCGGTTTGGGTCTTCTATATGCTTGGAAAAAAGAGGCTTTGAAATGGGTGTAAAAATCAAATCCATGAAAAATGAAGATTTCCGGGACAACGATACCCTGGACATCTTCAAGCAGTCAGGTGGTAATATCCTGATGACCACTATCGATGACATTGTAAACTGGGGCCGGTCAAATTCTGTCTGGCCTCTTACATTTGCCACCAGTTGCTGTGGTATTGAAATGATGGCAGCCGGTGCACCCAGGCATGATTTCGCACGTTTTGGCGTGGAAGTTTACCGGGCTTCTCCCCGTCAGGCCGATGTGATCGTGGTTGCCGGTACCGTGGTTCACAAGATGGCTCCTGTTCTCAAGCGGTTGTATGACCAGATGGCGGATCCAAAATATGTGATTGCCATGGGTGCATGTGCCTGTTCAGGTGGTCCTTTCTATTATAACAGCTATTCGGTGATCAGGGGTGTCGACCATGTGATTCCCGTGGACGTATACATTCCCGGGTGTCCGCCCCGTCCGGAAGCGCTCCTGTATGGCATTATGCAGCTTCAGCGTAAAATGAAAACCGATACCATGCGGAGTCCTCGCGATCCCATGGAGAACTTTATTTAATCATCGGGCTATGGAAAAAGAACAATTAGGACAATTCCTTTCTGAGTTATTTCCGGATTTGGAAATCAATACCACCATGGAGCCCCTCCGCGTGAAAGCCGATGCCGCCTCCATTCATAAAATTGCCTTGACCCTGCGCGATCATGACAAGCTTCAGTTTGATTATTTATATAATCTATACGGGATCGACTGGGAAGATCGGTTTTCACTGATCTACTACCTGGAATCGACGACCCTGAAGCAACTCCTGTCTGTTGAAACGGTTCTTACCGATCACGACGCGCCGTCTATTGACACGGTGAGTGATATCTGGAAGACGGCAGAGTACCAGGAGCGGGAAATCTATGACCTCATGGGCGTAAACTTCAACA
>JBBQOG010000426.1:0-3105 GCA_038330665.1 Bacteroidales bacterium | reverse complement strand
ATCATCCTGGTTGTTGCGAACAGCCTTGAGCTTATCAAGAATGATTCTTCTTGGGTCCCGTACTTCCATTCCTAATTTTTAGCTATTTCGGGTTCTGTCGTTTCGGGTTTATGACCTTTGCGGGGTCCGAACACCCGTTCCATATCTTCGGCGAATAATACTTCCTTTTCAAGAAGCATATCTGCAATTTCTTTGTGTCCCTTGCTGTTTTCTCTCAGAATACGTTTGGCACGTTCATAAGCATCATCGATGATTTTTTTGGCCTCAGAATCAATCAGTTCAGAAGTTTTTTCACTATAGGGCTTGTTGAAGGTGTATTCCGACTGTCCTGATGAATCATAGAAACTCAGTTTGCCGATTTTTTCACTCATACCGAAAAAGGTGACCATGGCATAAGCCTGCTTGGTTACCCGTTCCAGATCATTCAATGCACCGGTGGAAACTTTACCAAAACAGATCTCTTCAGCTGCCCGGCCTGCCAGGGCTGAAGTAATTTCATCAAGAATCTGTTCGGAAGTGGTTAACTGACGCTCATCCGGAAGATACCAGGCAGCTCCGAGAGCTTTACCTCTCGGAACAATGGTAATTTTGACCAAAGGGTGTGCATATTCAAGAAGCCAGCTAACCGTTGCATGACCAGCCTCGTGATAAGCAATGGAACGCTTTTCATCAGGAGAGATGATTTTGTTTTTCTTTTCCAACCCCCCAATGATACGGTCTACTGCATCAAGGAAATCCTGCCGGCCTACCATCTTGCGTTCACGACGGGCAGCAATAAGTGCGGATTCATTGCAAACATTGGCAATGTCGGCACCACTGAAGCCCGGGGTTTGCTTGGCAAAGAAATCCACATCAAGATCCGGATCGTATTTAACATTCCTAAGGTGAACCTGAAAAATTTCCCTGCGCTCGTTCAGGTCGGGAAGTTCAACATGTATCTGTCTGTCGAAACGCCCCGCCCGGAGCAGGGCTTTGTCGAGTATATCTGCCCGGTTAGTCGCCGCCAATAAGATCACACCCGAATTGGATGCAAATCCGTCCATCTCTGTCAGCAACTGGTTCAGTGTATTTTCCCGCTCATCGTTTGAGCCAAAATTTACGTTCCTGCCACGCGCACGGCCGATGGCATCAATCTCATCAATGAAAACAATACAGGGGGCCTTTTCCTTGGCCTGCTTGAATAAATCCCGTACCCTGGAAGCACCTACTCCCACGAACATCTCCACAAAATCGGATCCCGACATGGAGAAGAAGGGAACATTCGCTTCTCCCGCAACAGCTTTTGCAATCAAGGTTTTTCCGGTTCCGGGAGGGCCAACAAGCAAGGCTCCTTTGGGAATCTTACCACCTAGCTGGGTGTATTTCAAAGGAGTTTTCAGAAAGTCAACAATTTCCATAATCTCAATCTTGGCTTCTGCCAATCCGGCAACATCCTTAAAAGTGACATTGATATTATCTTCTTCTTTATTAAAAATCTTCGCTTTGCTCTTGCCCACACTGAAAATCGACCCGGCACCACCTGCGCCGCCGGCGCCACCACTCATCCTCCTGAATATAAAGAGGTAAAATCCGATCAGAAGTCCAAAGGGAATCACCCAGCTTAAAACCTGCATCAATACATCTGTACGCTTTTCGGTTGAATATTCAACGCGCTTTTCTGCAGGTAGTTCGGCGTTGATTTCCTCCATCCTTTTATCAAATATTTCGATGGAGCTGATCTGAAAATAAAATTGAGGCCCCCGGTCCGATATACTCGTAAACCGGGTTTTCGCCATATTCTGATATTTGGATTCGTTTAAACGATCCGGTTTGATGTAAATCTCTACCGATTCGTTGTTGACTACTACGATCTTTTCCACATCACCATTTTTCAGCATTTCCTCACGGAACTGCTTGAAATCGATTTTCTGGGGCTTTCCGCCTTTGTTCAGCGTGGCTATGGCAAATATGCCCAGCACGATAAAAGCGTATACCCACATGATGTTGAATTTTGGCTTCTTCTTCAATGAATCACCGGGTTTACCCTTAGGAGTGATCAGCGGTCGTTGTTTGGAGGAACTATTTTCGTCTGCCATTTTTTCAGTTTCTTTCCGGATAATGATAATTAGTATGAAAGATACGGTTCTTCAATTATTATACCATCATGGGGATTGTGTTTCAGGATGCAAAATCTGTCCGGTGTCCATCTGCCCATAATTCCTCAAGATTGTAAAAATCGCGGAAGGGTTTCTGGAATATATGTACGATTACATTTCCGAAATCCAGTAAGATCCATTGCGAATTTTCAAACCCCTCCCGGTGATAGGGTTTCCTTTTGGTTTTTTCTTTAACCTGATCTTCAATGGCCTCACCAATGGCTTTGGCCTGAACGGTGGACTCCGAATGCGCGATAAGGAAACTCCTGCTTATGGTGGTATTTAAATGGGTCAGATCGAGAAAGGTGATCGCTTCCCCCTTTTTTGACCGAATGGCTTCAATAATAATCTCCAATAAATCATTGTATTCAGGATCTTCAAGTTTTTTCTTCATAATTAAGCTTCCAGGGACTTGCAGTTCCATCGGAAATCCGTAATACTGCAAGCTTTATTCAAGTGATAAATTTTCGGTAAATTTAGTCAGTAAATCGGGCTTCTATGCAATATCCTACAAAGTATTTTTATAAAAGGCTCAATTCTACAAATCTGTATGCTAGCCAGATGGTGTCACAATTGGAAACAAAAAGCCCCTTTTGGGTTCGTACCGAAGACCAATTTGCCGGAAAAGGGCAGGGGAAGCGTTCCTGGATTTCCGAACCCGGACAAAACCTGACCGGTTCCCTGGTTATTTTTCCATCTGGCTTTGAGGCATCAAAACAGTTCAGCCTCTCGCAAACCATTGCTCTTGCAGCAGTGAGCTTCCTCGAATTGTTCCTGACTGAAGTCCGGCTTAAATGGCCAAACGATTTATATGCCGGTGATCAAAAAATTGGAGGTATTCTGATCGAAACGAGCATTCAGGGACCGCATCTCAGCCACGCAGTATTGGGCCTCGGGATTAACATCAATCAGGAAAAATTTCCGGCAGGAATTCCCAATCCGGTGTCTCTGGCCAATCTGACCGGACTGA
>JBBQOG010000425.1:0-3131 GCA_038330665.1 Bacteroidales bacterium | reverse complement strand
GGATAAGATCTCCCGATTCTTCCAGTGCAAACCTCACATCCACAAAACACTGATCGATCAGCGCGAAAAGAGAGTCAGGCAATTCTCTCATTTGAGGCTTATAGGAACCGATGGCAATAATATGTTTGCCACGCAGAAGTTCTTGATCATCCGGCAGAACCGGTTTATTTGAGTTGGTTGCGGTGATGATCAACTCCGAATGTTTAACCAGTTCTTCTGCTGATCCGACGCGAATCAGCTGGATTTCCGGCAAGCTTGATGCCAGGCAGGAGATGAAGGTTTTGGCTCTATCCGCATGTTTGTCGAGTATATAGATTCGCTCAATCGGCCTTACTGTACAGGCAGCCAGAATCTGGTGCATCCCCTGAACACCCGCGCCAATCAGTCCCAGGCTTTTTACATTTTCTGGAGTCGTAAATTTGATTCCTGCAGCCGAAACTGCAGCCGTGCGGATGGCGGTAAGTTTCGCGCCATTAATAACAGCCAGTGGCTCACCATTTTCGCCATTGTTCAGGACTACGACTCCCTTAATAACCGGTTCGTTTCGGGCCGGATTATCCGGAAATATGCTGACCAGTTTCGTACTAAAGTATTTACCGCTTTGTGCCGGCATTAGCAGAAGGGTATTTAGCGAAAATCCCATGCTCACCCGATCCGGCATCACAAAATCACCGTCTTCATAAGCGATCATAGCCTTGATCATCTGGTCAATCAGGCCCGGCCAGTCAGTTAGCTGTGCCAAGGCGGATTCATTGATTATTAACATATTGCCAGTTTTATATAAATTAATTCTGATTCATTTCTTCCTCCATTCGCCTGGCTGTCGGGGTATCCGACAGTCCGCCGATGGCGGTACATCGAAGTGCACCGGGAATGGAGCGGCCCACGTTTATCATGGTAATAATGGTTTCGTTAAGCGGTATAACCGCCTGAATCCCACCCAAAACCATATTCGCTGAGGCCAGTGCATTGGCTGCAGCATTGGCGTTGCGGCTCAGGCACGGGATTTCGACACGGTTGGCCACCGGGTCGCATACCAGACCCATTATATTTTGCAAGGCGATAGAGGCAGCATCGAAGGCTTGACGGGCGGTACCACCGGCCATTTCAACCAACCCGGCTGCCGCCATCGCGGCGCCTGCGCCGGTTTCTGCCTGACAACCGGCAACTTCAGCTGCAAACGTAGCGTCCATGGCAATAAAAAGACCAATCAATCCGGCCGCCCAAAAACCATCATTCAGAGATTCGTGGTTATTCTGATAGTCTGCCAATCCGATCAGGCACCCGGGTAATCCCCCGCATGCTCCGGCGGTTGGAGCTGCAATTACCACTCCCATACTGCTTTTTACTTCCATCAGGGCAGTGGAGTAGGCCATCATTAAATTCAACGGACCCGCCTCAATCAATTTGCCAGTTTGCTGTTTTACCAGGAAAGCAGGAGATTGGGCTCCGATCATCCGGTTTTGGTATTGCGTACCGGCTAATCCGTCAGATATCCCTGTCTTCCATATACTTATTAACTGATCCATGATGGAGTCGAGTGCTTTTTCAGACAAACCCGACCGGGCCGATTCAAACATTCGTCCGAGTTCACTGGCCGGACGGTCCAATAGATCCTCCATGCCGAGCAATTCTTCCAGACCGGTAAATGGCAGCTCACGGCCCGCCTGTCCGGGTATTGGCATCACCGGTTTTAAAAGGCGGTAGAATCGGAAACAACGATCAAAGATTAAGGAGTATTTGTGAAGATCCGGCGTGCCGGAAAACCGGTAAAGAACAGCTGTACGGCTTCCATCAGATAGCCATTCGCTTCCGGAAAAACCTTCGATGGCTGACAGGGCATCCTCAATTTCCTTGCGGCTCAGGCAATCAGACCCACTGGCCATGATCGCAAAGAATATGGCATCATCTCCAAGAAAATCGACCGGAAATCCCATCAGGCTGACGAACCGGATCATGCCGCCACCGGTTGAAAGGGCAGTGGCAGTAAAGGAGTTGCCAAGGGTGTCGGTCAGGGTACATTGATAGGTATTTGGGTGATTGGCTTCATAATCCATGATATGAAATGAAATTTCCAACTGCTGGGCAACGGCAATAGCCAAAGAATCCGGCATTTGCGGATCGATGATATCCATTCCCAGCAAACCGGTGGCTAATCCGATATCCGATCCCTGGGTATGATAGGTGGAAGCCAGTGAACCCTGTGGGTGAAAATCGAAGCGGGCTGTTTTTAAATATTCCCCGGCCAGGTCGCGTAAAATGGACCCGATACGGTAGGAACCTGCTGTATGTGAACTCGATGGACCTCTCATGACAGGTCCCAAAACATCATTGAATATACTGGGTAATGCGGCAGACATAAGTTACTTTATCTTTAAGTTTTTGTACAAGGTAATTTTATTCAGACATCAATTCCTTGATTTTGTTCTTCAGGCTAGCAAATTCCGCTGCATCATACAAACGTGTCAAAAAGACTATTTTGCCAGTCCGGTCGATCACCACATTCCGCGTAACACCAGCAGATTTATCAGCAAAACTGGTAAACACATCGGAATTTTCATCCAGGGCCAGCGGGTAAGAAATCTTCATGGTTTTTGCAAAATCCTTGACTTTCTCAACAGGCTCTCCACGGTCAACGCCAATCAGAACCAGCCCTTTATCCTTATAAACGTTCCAGATATCAGATTCGATAAAGGGCATTTCTTTACGACAAACACCGCACCAGCTGGCGGTAAACTGAAGCATGACGACTTTTCCTTTCAAATCGCTGATCTTTAGTATCTTTCCATCGGTTAATCTGAGGATGATATCCGGAGCCTGTTCACCGGTTTTAACGATGTATCCGCGATCATCCGGAGTTTGTCCGGAAACAGGTAAACCCAAAAGCATAAAGCTTGCAATCAGGATAAAACGAAAAATGGGGTTCATAGCAAGAAATATTTGGACCAAATATATGCAAAATCGATCCAAGCTTGCCACGGCCCATCAATGTTCAATAACCCGATAAAATAAAGCCTGCAGATATTTGTCTTATAATTAATATTATGTTAAAAAGTATTTTTAAAAGAAAATTGCTGATTAAAAAGAACTTCACAAAGCAATGCAAACTCAATTTATAATAGTCCATAATT
>JBBQOG010000424.1:0-3131 GCA_038330665.1 Bacteroidales bacterium | reverse complement strand
GATGCGACTGAGGTCGGATCCGATCGGATACCCGTTTTCCAACCCAATGAACATGGAAATTTTACCTTCTTTATGCAACCGGTAGCCATCTGCGGGAGTAAGAGCGATTCCGGCCAGGTCCGAATGTTTGGCGGCGGTTTTATAAATATTATCAAAGGTGGTTTTTGCCCGTTGATATGCATTTTGCCTTCCCTCATCCGTTAAAGGTCCCTGTCCGGTGAATACGGCAAAAAAGGCTCCGTCTAGTCCGCCTTCCTTCATTCGTGGAAAATCCATGCGACTTCCACCTTTTGAAACCTCGTGACGTTCGCCCATATTGAAATCCGGGTCTCCAAAACTCATGGGGGTATCATTGTGGGAATCAATTGTGTAAACTTCCTGGTGAATCTTTTTTGCTTTCTCTGTCAGATCATTCTGACTGAAAGCTGACTGGGCGATAGTCAACGAGGAGATAAGAATTGAAAGGGACAATCCGACAAATGCTTTCATATTTTGAGGTTTTAGGCTCCGAATTTATTTATTCCGCCTTATGATCGGTTTCGGTTTAACATGTTTTAACGTATGTGTACCGAAGATTTTTGGGATTAGATCCTCCCGATGGATCTTCTTTAAGGCGGATATGATGTCCCTGCGGTGTTCAGGGGTTGCCGATTGAAAGAAACTTTTCTGAAGAAGTTTTTCCTCCGGATTTGTCGATACAAAGATTGGTTTCAGTGTATAGGGATCCAATCCTGTATGAAACATGGTGGAAGCCAGCGTCATGGGGGTAGGGGTAAGATCCTGTACCTGCTCAAGGTGCAGATTCAGCGAACCGGTGGCTGCGGCAAGATCCGCCATATCTTCCAATGTGCAACCAGGGTGACTGGATATGAAATAGGGAATCAGTTCCTGCTTCAGGTTATATTTTTCATTGATTTGATCAAAAATCCTCTTCAGCTCAATGAATTTTTCAAATCCTGGCTTCCTGATGACTTTAAGAACCGAAGGCTGGGTATGTTCAGGTGCCACCTTCAGCCGGCCTGAAACGTGGTAACGGATTAGCTCCACCGGGTATTCGCGCAATGACTGATCATCCTTACTTCTTTCATTTAGAAACAGATCATACCGCACTCCGCTTCCAATAAAGGCCTTCTTAATACCTGGAATCTGCCGGACCTTCCGATAGAGTTCCAGTATGTTTTTATGGCTGACATTCAGGTTTTTACAGATAAACGGATCGATACAGCTTGGCTTTCTGCATTTCAGGCATACCGTCTTGTTGTATGGCTCCATGCCGTACATATTGGCTGAGGGGCCACCAATATCTGATAGATAGCCTTTAAAACCCGGCATTTTAGTCACGGATTCAACCTCAGTTGTTACCGACGAAAGGCTCCGGCTGGAAATATGTTTTCCCTGGTGGGCTGATATAGTACAAAATGCACATCCTCCCACACATCCGCGGTGTATGTTTACCGAGAATCGAATCATTTCAAATGCCGGAATAAGGGGTTTCTTCCAATAGCGCGGATGAGGCAGCCTGGTAAAAGGAAGGTTTACAAAATCATCCAGTTCCTTAGTTGACAATGGAGCAAACGGTGGATTTACCACAATGGTTTTTTCACCGTGGGGTTGAACTAGCCGGGCGGGACAAAGCGTATTCGATTCTTCTTCGATAATCCGGAAATCCCTGGCGAAACTCATTTTATTTTTCTGCGATTCCTCGAATGAACTCAGTTCCACAGTAGTTGCACCGGGCCAATCCGGCAAAACTGCACCTGCATCCATGGAAAAAGCAACCTGAGGAGTCTTGCGAAGTTCTTCAGCTGTAGCGCCTTCGCTGATCTTTCTGGCCAACTCGATTATGGGTTTTTCACCATTCCCATAAACATTATAGTCAATTCCGCTTTCATAGTTAATTGCGGGTTTAACCTCATTGTCCCAATAATCGTAATGTGCCAGCCTTCGGAGTGAGGCTTCAATACCGCCTGTAATAATAATCGAGTCAGGATACAGCTTCCGCAGGATCCCAGAATATACTTTAACGGCTCTGTCTGGTCTGAATCCTGCCTGGTTGCCAATGGAATAGGCATCATTTGATCGAAGTCTGCGATTCGCCGTATAATGGTTAACCATCGAATCCATGTTTCCGGCGGTGACGCCAAAGAATAGCCGTGGTTTTCCCAATTTGGTAAAATCACGGAGGTCGTCTCTCCAGTTTGGCTGTGGGAGTATGGCAACCTTATAGCCCTCTCTCTCCAGAATCCTTCCGATTACTGCGGCACCAAAGGATGGATGGTCGACATAAGCATCTCCCGTGATCAGGATCACATCGGGCTGGTCCCATCCGCGTTCTCTGACCTCTTTCAGGGAAACGGGCAGCCATTGTTTCAGGTCGTACCGTTCAGGATAATATAGTCCGGTGTCAGCCATGGTTCAAAGTTGAAATTTCAAGAAGAGAGCTGTCGCCATAACTAAGGAAACGAAAATCATGATCGAGTGCATACTGATAGATCTCCTTCCATCTTTCACCAACAAACGCAGACACAAGCAGCAATAGTGTACTCGAAGGCTGATGGAAATTGGTAATCAGTCGACTTACGAGCTTGAAAGAATAACCGGGAACTATTATCAGGCGGGTGTGAAATTGAATCTGATCCAGTTGATTTTTTTCGAGAAATCGGAGTATTGCCGATAAGGACTCTTTTACATCCGGGGCTTTGCGGGTACCATAAGGTTGCCATTGATCGACCGTAAGGCTATTGGGATCGGAATCCGGGTTGTCCAGCAGCTTTTGCCCGATCCAGAACAGACTTTCCAATGACCGGAGGCTGGTGGTACCCACCACCGTCAGGTTTTCCCGGGTGACCTTCAGTATATCGGAAACTACCGACCTGTTAATGATTACGTATTCAGCATGCATCGGGTGTTCGCCTATGGTTTCAGATTTTACCGGCACAAAAGTACCGGATCCCACATGAAGGGTCACTGAATCGATCCGGATATTTTTTTCAGACAATTTCCTAATCACTTGCGGCGTAAAGTGCAATCCGGCAGTAGGAGCGGCCACTGATCCGTTAAAATGTGCATAAACGGTTTGATAGCGGGTTTTATCCTGATCGTTGGAATCTCTTTTTAAATAAGGAGGAATG
>JBBQOG010000423.1:0-3132 GCA_038330665.1 Bacteroidales bacterium | reverse complement strand
CATTTTCACCTTAACACCCTTTGTCCTTAACTCTTCTTCCAAGGCCCTCGCGTTATCATCGTAGAATAGATCAGTAAGGATCAGATTGGCACCTTCCGAAGCAAATACCTCGGCAATGGCTTTTCCGATGCCTCGTGAAGCCCCGGTTATCAGGGCCGTCTTTCCTTCTAGTAGTTTCATATTATGGTAGTTAGATATTTTTGTTGTCGGTTGTTGGTTGTCGGTTGTCAGTTAAATTCGTGGTAAAGAACGGGGTCCTCGCCTACGCGAGGATGACAACTCTTTGGGCGAGAGGCGTTCCGCATCCCGCATCTCGCATTTCGCGTCTTGAACGGGCGACCGCGGGGCGCCCCTAAGGCTATTTTAAACTCCCAGTGCCGCTTTCATGGTTGCTCCGATATTCGCCGGAGACTCAACCACATGGATTCCACATTCCTGGAGAATCGCCATTTTTGCAGCCGCAGTATCCTCAGCACCACCGATAATGGCACCTGCGTGCCCCATCCGGCGACCCTTCGGTGCTGTTTGTCCGGCAATGAACCCGACTACTGGTTTTGTTCCATGATCTTTGTACCATCTGGCGGCATCCGGCTCCATGGAGCCCCCGATTTCACCGATCAGTACCACTCCTTTGGTATCCGGATCATCCATAAAAAGTTTCAGAGCGTCCAGTGTCGTGGTTCCGATTATCGGATCGCCGCCAATTCCAATACAGGTTGATTGCCCAATGCCCAGGCGCGTCAGCTGGTCAACAGCCTCATAGGTTAGGGTTCCTGAACGCGATACCACACCTACATTTCCCTGAAGATGAATGAACCCAGGCATGATGCCCACCTTGGATTCGCCGGGAGTAATGATACCAGGGCAGTTAGGTCCGATCAGACGGACCGGCTTGCCAGAAAGATACGACTTGACCCTTACCATGTCTGCGGTAGGAATTCCTTCAGAAATACAAACCACCAGCTTAATGCCGGCATCTGCCGCTTCCACGATTGCATCTGCAGCCACGGATGGAGGAACAAAAATCAGGGATACATCTGCACCTGTTTCTTTAACGCATTCGGCAACAGTATCAAAGACTGGTTTTCCGAGGTGCTTGGTTCCGCCTTTGCCCGGCGAAGTACCGCCAACTACCTGTGTTCCGTATTCAATCATCTGGGTGGCATGAAACGTGCCTTCTTTGCCCGTAAAGCCCTGCACCAGAACGCGGGATTGCTTGTTGATCAGAATTGACATGGTTAAATATTTTATAATGTGCGAATATAGAAAACAAATTAAGGCCGCAGAAACTTGGCCGGGAGAAAAACAAAAATGGCCCGCTATTAAGTGGACCATTCTGTTCATTGCAAACGATTCAAATTACCGGTAATGGCAACAGCCAGGCAATTTATTGTACACGGCATCATCAGCTTTGTACTTATCCGTGTCATGCCCGACCTTGGCCAGGGCCTTCTCAATTGCATCAACGTTCGTCTTTTTGTCATCATAGGTAACAGAAAGCTTTTTGGCTTTCAGGTCATAGTTCGCCTTGGTTACCCCATCAATCGCGGCAGCAGTTTTCTCAATCCGGGTTTCACACATCCCGCATTTTCCGGCTACATTGATTTTCTCTGTTTTCTTTCCCATCGCAAACGCGCTCATCCCTACCAATAAGATGCCGGTCATCAGAATCAAAACTTTTGTTTTCATTTTTTCAATTTTTATTAAGAACGAATAACTATCGCAAATATTACTAATTATGAATTCAGTGACTGTCAAATAATTGTTAATTTTCACAAATGAATCTTAACGGTTTACCACCAGTGACTGCTGATACAATTACTGCAATTTCAACGCCTTCGGGTACGGGGGCAATTTCCATCATCCGTCTGTCGGGTCCCGAAACCTTCCCTATCATGCAAAGGATTTTTTCCCCAGCAGGAAGGCATAAAGACCTAACAGTTGCAGGAGGAAAAGGTTTATACTATGGCTGGATACTTGTTGAAGACAGGATGATCGACGAGGTGGTAGTCATCCTTTACAAGGCGCCAAAAACCTATACCGGCGAAGATCTCGCGGAGATCAACTGTCACGGTTCCACCTTTATACAAAGTGAAATCCTTAAATTGGTCATCCAGGCAGGTGCACGGATGGCCCGGCCGGGGGAGTTTACCGAACGCGCCTTTCTAAATGGCAAGATAGACCTTACCCAGGCAGAGGCAGTGGCCGACCTGATTGCTTCGTCGGGAGCTGCCGCCCACCGGCTGGCTATTGACCAGATCCGGGGTGGATTCTCTTCCGAACTTGCCCGCATCCGTAGTGAATTATTGAATTTCGTCACCCTGATCGAACTGGAACTAGACTTTTCCGAGGAAGATGTGGAATTTGCCGATCGAACCCGATTATTGAATCTCATCAATAGTATTCTGGAAAAAATCGAAAAACTGGTCAGATCATTCGAGCTTGGGAATGCCATTAAATCAGGTGTTCCGGTTGCCATAGCCGGTGAAACAAATGTCGGCAAGTCAACTCTGTTGAATGCCCTGCTAAAGGAAGACAAGGCCATTGTTTCTGAAATTGCCGGCACCACGCGCGACAGCATTGAGGACACGATACATCTTGGTGGTATTGAATTCCGGTTTATCGACACGGCGGGTATCAGGGAAACCATCGATCAGATTGAGACCATCGGAATCAGCCGCTCCTATTCCCAAATTGAAAAGGCCAGAATCGTTTTACTGATGACCGATCCGACATCAGGACAGGAATCCGGGTTACGCTGGATTGATGAAATTCTTTCCAGAATCCGCAGCGATCAGCATGTGATCATTCTGGTGAATAAAAATGATATTAATCCCCGGCTGGCAGAAGATTTTGAGATTCGTGTGAGTGAGATCACCGGGCACCAGTATCCCGTGATCGGTATTTCAGCTAAGAATGAGAAAGGATTGGATACGCTCGAGGACAAATTACTGGAGTTGGTCAACTTCAATGCCCTAAAGGAATCCGACGTGGTGGTGACCAATGCCAGGCATTTTGAAGCACTGACCAAAACCCTGGAAGCGCTGTACCGCACCCTGTCCGGCCTTCACATGGGAACTTCAGCCGATTTCCTCTCCCAGGATATACGGGAGGCCATGCATTACCTCGGCG
>JBBQOG010000422.1:0-3141 GCA_038330665.1 Bacteroidales bacterium | reverse complement strand
GGTATATGCCCGGAGGCAAAAATTATATGACCTGTTTTTTTGAGGATGCCGGGATGGATTATCACTGGAAAGATAACGACCAGGCAGCCAGCCTGCCGTTAAGTTTTGAGTCGGTCGTTTATCAGTTATCGGAAGCACCGGTTTGGGTAAATGTGAACGCTGATTCCCTTTCCCAACTGATGGAATCCGACAACCGGTATGCGGTATTTCGTGCAGCAAGGGAAAAAAGGATTTTCAGCGTTTTTAACCGCATCAATTCGCACGGAGGAAATGATTTCTGGGAGGGTGCCGTGGTCAGACCCGACCAGATGCTGGCCGATCTGCTGGCTATCGCACATCCTGAATTGATGCCTGACCATGCATGGAATTACTATAAGCCATTGAATTATAACAGATAAATTGAGAACGAAGCGATCACAATGGATTTTTCCCTTACTGGCAGTAACCTTACTACTTGCCTTTTTCGGTGACCTGCTTTTCGGAAGTGTCCGGATGTCATTTAAGGAATTTTTTGAGGTGATCTCCGGGAACTCCGGTAATCCTAATCTGGAATATATTATCTGGAGCATCAGGCTGCCAAAGGCCATTACTGCCGTCCTCGCCGGATCGGGCCTGGCATTATGCGGTCTGCTGATGCAAACTCTTTTCCGGAATCCCCTTGCCGGGCCATTTGTGCTGGGGATCAGCTCGGGAGCCAGCCTGGGTGTGGCTCTCCTGGTTATGGCCTCTTCCTGGTTTGGTGGAAATGCACTGGTTCAGGTCCTTCCCTTCGGGCATTGGGGCATGGTGATCGCAGCCATGGCCGGTTCACTGGCTGTCATGCTTTTTGTATTACTTGTTTCCATGCGTTTAGCGGACTCGGTTTCGATTCTGATCATCGGGATGATGTTTGGGAGTGCTACCGGAGCGATTGTCAGTCTGCTCCAATATTTCAGCGATCCGGATGCAGTAAAGAGTTTTCTGGTCTGGACCTTTGGCGATATCAGTGCCGTAACAGGTCCGCACCTCCTGCTTCTCGGGCCCATTGTGGTTGCCGGTATTTTTGCCGGACTGATACTCCGGAAGCCGCTGAATGCCCTGCTGCTTGGAGAGAATCATGCCCGTGTCATCGGAGTTAACGTAAAACGTTCCAGAATTGTTATTATATTAATAACCAGTTTGTTAACAGGAGCGATCACTGCCTTTACCGGACCGATAGCATTCATTGGACTGGCGGTGCCCCATCTCGCACGGGCGATTCTGCGAACCTCCGATCATGGACGTATAACACCTGCCACGCTGATGTCAGGCGCTATTGTTTTGCTGATCTGCGATATTCTGGCACAACTTCCGGCATCCAACCAGATTCTTCCGATCAATACGGTCACTGCGATTTTTGGTGCGCCGGTGGTCATTTGGGTGATAATCAGATCGCGCCGGGGACGCACACCCATGGTATCATGAACAAACCCGCGTCCGATATAGCCGTTCTGCAAGCCGGGGATCTTTCCATCGGTTATACCTTTTCGGGTACCGGGCCACTGGTTCTGGCCCGTAACCTTAACCTGTCGGTTCAAAGCGGACAGGTGATCGGTCTTTTGGGCCCGAACGGATCGGGAAAGTCCACCCTGCTCAGGACCCTGGCGGGTCTCCAGCCGGTAATTTCCGGAACGGTCAGGGTGATGGGGCAAATCATCCGAAGCAGCCAGGTTCGGCAAACTGCAAAAATGATCAGCGTAGTGCTTACCGACCGGATAGAGGTGAAAAACCTGACGGTTCATCAATTGGTTTCCATGGGCAGATATCCCTACACCGACTGGCTGGGCCGCTCGGCGGAGGATGATGAAAGACGGGTGTCCATTGCACTGGAACAAGTGAGAATGCAGAGCTTTGCAACCCGTTTTTTTAATGAACTGAGCGATGGCGAACAGCAGAGGGCTTTGTTGGCCAAAGCGCTTGTACAGGATACCCCTCTGATCATTCTTGATGAGCCGACGGCGCATCTCGACCTGCCAAACCGGATTTCAATCATGCGGTTGCTCCGCAACCTGGCCGATCAAACCGGGAAAAGCATTCTGTTTTCCACTCATGACCTGGATCTGGCGGTTCAGAATTCTGACCGGCTCTGGTTATTGCAGAAGGGAGGCACCCTGGTGGACGGGCGACCTGGGGAACTCATGACCGGTAAGGCATTTGAGGATACTTTTACCGACGGTATAGACCCCATGGATAAAGCAATCGTGTCATCCTATTTCCGTTCGCTGAACAAACGGACATCCGGGGAGTAATATATTTATATTTGCACCCGGGAGAAACAATTTATGAATGATTCTTGGATTAAAAAAGGGTTCGTGGACGAACCGGTAGACAGCAGCCTGGATCTGGCTGCTGGAATCAGGCAACTGGTAAAAGAAAAAAACGCGGTGATCCTGGCGCATTATTACCAGGATTCTGAGATACAGGATATCGCCGATTTTGTAGGAGATAGTCTGGATTTATCGAGAAAAGCCGCAGAAACAAAGGCAGATATGATCGTGTTTGCCGGTGTGCATTTTATGGCGGAAACCGCTAAAATATTAGCACCACAAAAAAAAGTACTCATTCCGGACCAGATGGCCGGCTGCTCGCTGGCCGATTCTTGTCCGCCGGTTGAATTCGGAGAATTCCGTAAGAAACACCCGGATCATCTGGTGGTGACCTACGTGAATACCAGTGCGGCAATCAAGGCCCTATCCGATGTCTGCTGCACCTCAACAAATGCATTAAAAATTATTCAGCATATTCCTGAAAATCAGAAAATTATTTTTGCCCCCGATCGTAATCTGGGTAATTACCTGAATAGCCTTACCGGGCGTGAAATGCTGTTATGGGACGGAGCCTGCCATGTACATGAGGAATTTTCGCTGGAGAAAATCCTGGTGCTCAAAAATGATTTTCCGGAGGCCAAGATTATTGCTCATCCTGAATGTCAGGGTCCGATTCGGGTGGTCGCTGATTTTATCGGCTCCACTTCGGCACTGCTGAATTTTTCCCAGACCGATCCGTCGCAAACCTATATTGTAGCGACCGAATCCGGGATCCTGCATCAGATGCGAAAGGCCAGTCCGGCTAAAACCTTTATACCGGCACCGCCAAAAGACAGTACCTGTGCATGCAATGATT
>JBBQOG010000421.1:0-3148 GCA_038330665.1 Bacteroidales bacterium | reverse complement strand
GAGAGAAATATTTTTTCCCACCGTAAGGGCCTCCGGTGCTATAACCACCCTTGTTAACATCAAAACCCTGATTTTCAGGCCAGAATCCCTCAGGACCCAAGTGCCATTTCCCGGCGAAGAAGGTGGCATATCCGGCTTCCTTCAATGATTCAGCGATGGTTTTTTCTTCAAGCGGAAGTACATCCAGATAGTGGGCCGGATACAGGGGTCTTGAATAGTCGGCCTGCATTTTTGCCTCCTCCGGCTGGATGGCACCGAAATAGTCGGTGGTGTGCATCCGGGCCGGGTATTTTCCGGTCAGGATACTGGCGCGCGTAGGGCTGCAAACCGGACAAGCCGCATAGGCATTCGTGAAGCGCACCGATTGGGAAGCCAACCGATCGAGATTCGGTGTTTCGTAAAAGGTGTTCGGATTGTTGAACCCGACATCCATCCAGCCGAGGTCATCGGCCAGGATAAACAAGAAATTGGGACCCGGACCCGGATTAATTATGTTGTTAATCAGGTGGTTATCGCTGGAAGAGGCGGAGATTAGGGTGCCGAACCCCAGCAATGAAGCCCCCAGCTTAGCATTGACAAAAAAAGAACTTTTCATACTAAAGTTTTGGTCTTGTTCATGACAGACAGGATTTAGAACATATTTTACTAATATCGGACAATTAGACGGAAAAGTGACGAGTGACTTAAGATCGTGATGCGAAACCTCATTACCCTCGAAGAGATGTCATCCCGGCGAAGGCCGGGACCCCTTCCTGGCTTCACCCTGTTTGCAGACGATAACTTGGGGTTTGCAGATTTCATTTGAAAAGGGCACCGTAAAAGTGGAATTTCAACCTTAGAAATCAATAAATTAACCGTCATGAAGAAGAAGGAAATTGTTTGGGTACATCTGCTGTTCTGGTTTCTGGTAGTCAACCTTTCTTTTGTATCACAAGCGCCTAAATTCCAGCTTATGGGGATTGAAGCATTTCTGAAGGTTGCCTTCCAGATATTCCTGAACTTGGGGTTTTCTGTCATAGGTTTCTATGCCGCTTACTTTTCATTGAATGTCTTCACGCGCAAACCTATTCGGTTTTTATGGCTTGCCGGACTTTATGGCCTCGTGATCCTGGGTATGTTCATCCTCAACAGCCATATTAACCAGACGAATACCTCATTGTCAGTGATATTCCTTTTGACTGTGATGATTGTTACTGTTTTATTTTCTTTGCCAGTATTCGGATTTATTCTTAGGATGGGCATTCAGGGTGTTCAGGATAGTCGTTTGAAACGGCAGCTGGAACAGGACAAACTCAACACCCAGATGGAGCTGCTTAAATCGCAGATCAATCCTCATTTTCTATTTAATACCCTCAATAATATTGATATACTGATTAAGGAAGATCCTGACCGGGCATCACAATTCCTGAACAAACTTTCGGATATTCTTCGATATTCGCTTTATGAAACGAAAGAGGATTTAGTTCCGCTTGAAATGGAAATTGAAAATATCCGCAAATATGTTGAGCTGCAGAAGATCCGGACCCAAAATGAGAGTTATGCCAATCTTACGGTTAAAGGGGATTTAGTGGGACTGATGGTTGCACCCATGGTGTTTCTGCCTTTCATCGAAAATGCCTTCAAACACTCATCCAATAAAAAAATTGAAAATGCCATCGTGATTGATATTTCGGTGGATCAGGAAAGCATTACTTTTAGTTGCAGAAACCATTGCTCCGAAGTCTTTCAACTGGATGAGAACAGTAGTGGATTGGGTCTGAATCTGATCCGCAGCCGTTTTGATCTGCTATTTAAAGACAGATATACTCTCGAAAATAAAAAGGAAGGGGAGTGGTACGAGGTAAATCTAAATATCAATCGTAATGGTCATTAGCTGCATAATTGTTGAAGATGAGCCACTTGCTTTAAAAAGAGCTGAAGAGTTTGTCAGCAAGGTGCCTTATCTGAAATTATTAAAATCGTTCGATAATGGATTTGATGCCATCGGATTTTTAAAAACGGAAAAAACCGACCTGATTTTCCTGGATATCAAAATGGATGAATTAACAGGGATTCAATTAATTGAATCTCTTTCGCGTAAACCATTTATTATCATCACCACCGCCTATAATAAATATGCCCTCAAAGGATATGATCTGGGGGTGACCGATTACCTATTAAAGCCCTATACTTTTGAGCGGTTCATGCAATCGGTTGAGAAGGTGTATTCCCAAATCAGCTTAATTCGCAAGGTGGACCGGGATTTTATTTTCGTTAAAACCGAATACCGGATTGAGAAGATTCAGCATGATGATATCCTTTATATTGAGGGGATGAGGGATTACCGGTCGATACAAATGTCAGAACGGCGGATACTGACACCAACCACATTCGGCGATCTGGAAAATGAACTACCAAAGGCCAAATTCTGTCGCGTGCATAAATCGTACATGGTTTCCCTGAATAAGATCAGCTCAGTTGAGCACAACCGGATCAGGATTGGAGATAAGCTTATACCGATAGGGGAGACTTACAATGCGAAATTCTATGAGGTGATCGGGCTGGGTGGTTGACTTTGACGGCACACCTTCAGGATCCGCGTCATCCGCGTTCAAATCTTTCTTACAGGACCTGTTCAGGCTACTTCACGTACTCGCCCAAAATTCTCCTCAGACCGCCCTCTTCCTGATATCCGACGATCTTCCTCAGCCCGTTACCATTCGGGTCAACCAGTATCAACGTAGGATAACCGGTAATCCCATATTCATCGGGATAGGTTTTGGTTCTGCCGAGAACCTGCGTCCATAAAGCTCCGTCGTTACGGATTGCCTCTTTCCAGCGGTTGTAATCTTTGGGTTTATCCACTGATATGCTGACGATCTCGAATTTTTTCATGGCTGCTCGGTTAGGACCTAATTTTTTACTAATATCGGAGAAAAAGCGAAACGTGTGATGCGAAATGCGAAACGCGTGATGCGAAATGCGAAACATCATTACCCTCTAAGAGATGTCATCCCAGCGAAGGCCGGGACCCCGTCCCTTACCACGAACCCTGAAACCCTGAAACCCATGAACATCACCCCCGCCACCCGAGCCAAGATCTACCCCCTGATCCTCGTGAATTTTCAGTTTTTTATGCTTGGGTTCGTCTGGAACCTGGCGAATGTGC
>JBBQOG010000420.1:0-3152 GCA_038330665.1 Bacteroidales bacterium | reverse complement strand
ATCAGTGACTGTGACGTTTTTAGTTGCCGACTGAAAGACCACAAAAACCGACCCGGCCGGTGGAAGGTTAAACTCCATGGTGGTAAATTCCGGACCCGAGCTTATTACCTTGGCTTTGCGTATACTTCCGTCATCCGCCATCCATAGGTATGGGACCTTATCAGAAGCCATACGGAAGCGGGCGGTAAACTTTTGCCACTCCAATTTGCTGTTTGACACAAAATAGATATCCTGATCGCTTGTCCTGCGATGAATGTAATCAATATGCTGATCTGAATTGTCAAACCCCGTAACCTTGAAATCCTGCGGGATCCCCTCAGTATACATCACCTGCCACAAGGGCATCCCGTCATACACTTTCCCTTTGCCATATACATGCGACTTTACAAGGTTTCCGTCGCAGTCACCCCAAATCTCTTCACCTAGCTGCCTGACCTCCTTATCACACGAAGGATAGTCGACCAAACTATTGGATTGCAAGGGTTTTGGACCATAAACAATGGCGCCGGCCTTAATCAGCTTTTCCAGTTTTCTGAGTACAGGAAGAGAGATTTCGGTTTTGTTGGGCAGCACCAGCACCCGGTAGGCCAGCTCTTTTGGCAGGGTCAGTTTACCATCGGCAAAAATCATCTTGTTAATAATGACATCCTCATTTACATAATCGTAATCGTATCCCAGTCCCAAACCGGTAGTATTCACCGGCTTTAATTGGTCGCAATGCCCACATTGAGTTGAATCATATTTGTTTACAAGGTTCGGGTCAATTCTTCTTGGCGGCACCAGGTTAGGGGCCTGATCGCCATAATACAGGCAGAGATCCCCGACAAACTGCCCTTGCTGGAGCATATAACTGGCCCTTGACATGTACTTCAGCATGGGTCCTGAGTACTCCCACCAGGTGGAATTCACATTAAAATGTTCACCGGCATGGTAAACAAAACCGGGCAATCCGGCTTCCGGCGGGTTGTGTGTGAAAGTATGAAAGGTTACCTGATTGAGACCCTCACAGAGAGCCACATCGAACAGTTGCTTATAGTGAGCAGGGCCGTCCTTCCAGGCCCTCCATCCGGTCAGCGATTCAGCATTCACCAGGGTTTTTCCGTAAATATGAACAGCACTGGCGGCCTCTTTGGTCACCCAGAATTCACTGCCGTTCCAGAATTCTCCCATAGCAATGTCGGCCAGACCCAGCGCTTTCAGGGCATCTGTTCGGGCATAGCCTCCATGACCGGCTTCAGCCAACAATTTCAGCCCGTTTTTATTCAGAATTTCCTTCTCTTTCGCAAAATGATTCACCAGCAGCATTTCTCCGACCCCTTTGTGATAATCGTGGAGGAACCGCCTGGTCACATCCGGATTTTCGATGACGACCCCGGAGAGGACCGGCAAATACGGAAGTGCATCGTATCCGAATTGGGATTTGAACTCCGTAAGAAAATCCGGTGTCCAGTCATTAGCCGGATCCACCTCATAACTATCCAGCATTAAGGTGGTAAATCCCCCAAAATCCTTCCGGTCGCCGCGGATGGTTTTAACCAAATAATCGATATGGCTTTCGGCTGCTTTGGCACTCAAATGATCAATAATCAGGCCATTGGATTTCGGGCTCGGACAAACGAGCGGTTGTCCTGTGTTATTACAAATAAATCGGAGAATCTTCCAGTTGCCGTCCGGAACTTTCCAGGTTAAAACTTTTCCGTCAAAATTCGAAGTGATATTCCGGATATCACCCTCTTTAACCGTTGCCTGATTTCCCGTTAAAGGAATCGCATATAATGCCACCTCAAAGAAATATTTTGTGGTACCCTCCGGCAGAGGCAGGGTGTCTTTAAAATCAACCGGTCCCTGAACCAGCAGCTCGCTGGAAATAATGGCCTTGCTTGCATCCTCGGGTTTGATCCAGGAGCCACCTGCATTCCAGCTGCTCGAAGCCACCATTCCCGCCTCCAATCCAAGACGTTTGGACTCGTCCATAACCAGGTGGATGGATTTCAGCGATTCCTCGCCAAGGAAGGCCGGTCCCACAGGAATCATTTTAATCGGATCAGACAGGGAACCGATATCCCATATAATGGGTCCGCGCAATCCCTTGACTTTCATTTGCTCCAGTTCATATACCAGTTGTTTACGATCGACATAACCGTTCAGCCAGGGCCAGAGTACTCCGGGGCGAGCCTGGAGCGGCGGATTCATGAACTGCTCTTCCGATAACGTACCTTCTGCATCATGGCCGGATTTATGGGTACAACCGATGAAACCGGTAACCAGCAAAATGCCTACCAGTAGCCTTCCCATATATTTAGTTATCAGGCTCATAGATAATTTCAATTTATTTCTGGTTAAGAAATCAATTTACTATGGTTTGTGGTAGTGCCATCAAGGTTTGTTAGCAATTTAAGATACTTTCTTATATCGGCAAAACCATCCAATCAGGTGGGGCAACATTGCATCCGTATCGGGCAAATAAATCAGGTTTGCAGGAAGAAATATCCAATATATTTATCTTGAATATATACATGTTGAAAAATCAAGATTATGAGCAAAGCTTTAAGACTTCCGATTCTCCTGATCATGCTGCTGAGCTTCGGGGGAATAATGGCACAAAAGCCACAGATTCACTGGAACTTTGAAACCAATACCAGTGGCGTCACCATTGAGTCGGTTGGCGGCAAGACGGATACCCTGGAAGGAAATTATGGGGAAGCGGCTGGTGTACAGGGTAAAGGCCTGACCCTGGATGGATTTACCGCCTGTGTAAAAGGAACGGGAACCGACCAGCTGAAGCAACTTAAGGAATTTACCGTTGAAGCCTGGATCGCTCTCGGGGAATACCCATGGAACTGGTGTCCCATCCTCACCACCGAATCCAATGAAGTAAAAGGATACCGGCTGATGGTCGGACCGCTTGGTCAGGCGTCACTGGAGTGTGCCATCGGGGAGCAATGGATTAGCTGCACAAGCGACCGGGATGCCCTCCCCCTGCGGACATGGATGCATGTCGTGGGCATCTACCGCGCCAATACAGACATGAGCCTTTATATCAATGGACAATTACAATCCACAGTCAAAATCAATGGATCCTTTACGGCTACACAGGCCCAATTCACTTTGGGAATGGTGGCTTTTCCTGATAAACCTTCTGACATACACCG
>JBBQOG010000419.1:0-3164 GCA_038330665.1 Bacteroidales bacterium | reverse complement strand
CAAAGATGAAAAAGGGGTTACCCGGATATTACTGAACAATAAATTCGTATTCCAGAATGGTCCGCTCGACCAGGGTTTTTGGCCTGACGGCTTGTATACGCCGCCTACCGAAGAAGCCATGGTTGCCGACCTGGATTCGCTAAAAGCCATGGGATTCAACATGCTCCGCAAGCATGTAAAAGTGGAACCACGAAGGTTCTATTATTATACCGATCATATGGGTTTACTCGTCTGGCAGGATATGCCCAGCATGTATTACGGGTTCCCGATTACATCCGATACCCTGCCAATTGCCCTTGCCGCACAAAAGAATTTTGAATCGGAATTGACGGAACTGATCAGGGATCATTACAATCCGCCATCGATTATTATGTGGGTGCCTTTCAACGAAGGCTGGGGACAGTACCAAACGGAAAAAATCGCCGAATTTGTGCGATCGATGGACTCATCCAGACTGGTTAACAATGCCAGCGGGTGGACGGACAAAGGGGTTGGCGATGTGAACGACATTCATCACTATCCGGATCCGACCGCCCCGCCAGTGGAAGAAAAGCGTGCCATTGTTTTGGGTGAATTCGGAGGACTCGGGCTCTATGTTCCCGGCCACGTATGGCAAACAGAAAACTGGGGTTACGAAAAAATGCCAACGACCCAGGCATTGCTCGAAAAATATGAAAATTTCTACGTGGAAGTGTTCCGGTTGAGGGATGAAGCCGGTTTAAGTGCCTGTGTGTATACCCAAACCACCGACGTGGAAACGGAAACCAATGGGCTGATGACCTACGACCGATATCAGTTGAAAATGGGAGCATGGAATGTATCCCGGGCACATGCCGGCAAAACCGGGCCGAGACTAAAAACGGATATTCTGGAATTTACCGACACCTTTACTGCTGATTTATACAGCATTGCACCAGGAGCCGAAATCCGTTACACCACGGATGGATCCAACCCTACCAAGGAGTCGGCCACCTTCGTGACCCCATTGATCTTCATCAGCACTACCACCTTTAAGGCAAAATCATTCTGGTCCGATACGGATACGAGCCGTTCCACGATCTATGCTATAAAGAAAGTGGAGCCTGTTCCTGCCGCAAAAGTGACCGGTAAAAAGGGTGGCTTGAAGGTGAGTTTTTATCCCGGGAACTGGAATAAACTTCCGGATTTCAGCACGATGACTCCCACCAGAAGCGGGTATGTGTCCAAAGCGGATCTTGCCTTTGCAAAAACGGATAAATTTTTCGGCCTCGTTTTTGAAGGGTATCTGGATGTTCCGGTAACCGGCGTATATAAAATCTATTTATCTTCGGATGATGGGGCACGATTGATGCTGGAAAACCAGCAGCTCATTGATTATGATGGCATTCATGGTGCCGGGGAAATGTCGGCACCTGCGGCTATGGAAAAAGGATTACACCCGTTCAAACTGATCTATTTTCAGCGGGAAGGCGGCTTAGGACTAAAAGTTTCCTGGGAGGGTCAGGGAAGGAACAAGGAAGAGCTTATCAATTATACTTCTGTGGTTTACTAATTTATACTACTATGGTTTACTAACAGGTGTGACGTTTTTTTAAAGAAAGCGCCGCCAATTTTTATTAGCTTTACGGCAGGAATTATGCGATTTTTAAAAATTATAGTCATCGGGCTGGTGCTGTGTATTGGATATCCCTCCAATGTCCAGGGCCAAAAAACGCTTGATAGCCTGTTGGCTATCCTTGACCATGAGGTTGTGCCCGACAGTATTGTGGTCAGGACCTCCCTGGAGATTTGCAAGGTATTGGTTAACACCGATAATGAATTCCTGATTCCTGAATATGCACAGAAAGGGATTCAAGCAGATCCCCTGAATAAGGACATCTATCGCAAGAGCGAATTACTGGGTTTTCTGGGCAATTATTACTGGCGGCAAGGTAAACTGGGAGAGGCTGGGGAACAGTTCAATCAGATGAGATTGCTGGGTGAAACCGAACACAACGATCAGATTACCTCCACCAGTTTAAACGGATTGGGAACAGTGTATTACCTGATGAATGAATACGAGGTTGCCGAAAAATATTATCGTGAAGGACTTTCTTTGAGTGGAACGGACACACTTCTTAAAATACGTTTTTACAGTAATATTGCCAACACCTATGTGATGCTGAATAAAATGGATTCGGTTTTGCTGTATTACAATCGTTCAATCGACTATCACCTTTCACATCAAAACTACCGTTACCTCTCCATTGTATACAGCAACATTGCCCTGGCTTACGAGAAACTTCACAACGGATTAGAAACCCGGAAAAATATCGACCTGGCCCTTGAGGCTGCAGTGGAATCAAAAGACTCTTACCAGATTGGCGCGATTTACCAGATGATGGGATATATGTCTACGGACCTTCACCCGTCAATCGCAGAAAACTGCTACAAACAGGCCTTATTGCTTGCCCGACAATCGAAAAGTACAGATCAGGAAATACAATCCCTCGACCGTCTGGCGGAGCTTTCAAAGAAGAATGGAAATTATAAAACTGCGTTCAACTACCTGAGTGAATTAAAGGGGCTTAGAGACACCCTGATTCTGAAGGAAAAAGCCTCCAGAATCAGTCAGATGGAAGCAGATCACAAGACTCAGGTCCAGAAACTGGAGGACATGAAAAACAACCAGGAAGCCAGGCTAAAGGAAGTAAAGGATCAGACCCGGGATCGGGTTCTGACCATTATTCTGGGGTTAGGCTTTATCACACTGCTGATTCTGATTCTTACCGGTATTCAAACTTACCGATTGCGGATGAAAATCACCCAGTCTAAGGAACGATTCTGGTCGATGATTGCGCATGATGTCAGGAATCCATTTGGCGGAATTTTGGGACTTTCCGGAATTCTGAACGAAGAGGCCCAGCAAAGTGGTGATCCATTACGCCGTAAGCAGATGGCCTCGTTGCACAAATCCCTCAATCAGGTTTATGATTTGCTGGAAAACCTGCTGCAGTGGTCGCAGTCAGAGACTGGAAAAATTGCTTACCACCCCGGCATTCAGTTGCTTTCACCTTTTGTGCAGGATGTAATCGAATTAAATAGAGAATTCGCCAGGCAAAAAGGCATCCGGCTGGAGAACCAGATACAATCAGGGTTAAGTGCACGTTTCGACAGCAATATGCTCCAAACGGTGATTCGGAA
Organism: Bacteroidales bacterium; assembly: GCA_038330665.1. Classification (GTDB taxonomy): domain Bacteria; phylum Bacteroidota; class Bacteroidia; order Bacteroidales; family UBA12481; genus UBA12481. The sequence continues at coordinate 2 of JBBQOG010000419.1, read as the reverse complement.
CC
>JBBQOG010000418.1:0-3174 GCA_038330665.1 Bacteroidales bacterium | reverse complement strand
GATAGTAAACAGGTCCTCGGCCTGCCGGATTTTGGAGGTCGCATGTCGCTCAAAGCAGATGCGCGCATCAATATCGGTCATTCCGGATCCGTTATCCACGACCTGAACCAATGTCCGTCCCGCATCCTTAACGATTACCTGTATGCGGTCAGCTCCGGAGTCCACGGCGTTCTCCATCAGTTCCTTTACGGCAGATGCCGGTCGCTGAATCACTTCACCGGCCGCAATCTGGTTCGCTACTGCATCAGGTAATACCTTGATCAATTCCACCATCAGATTATCAGATTTTATCGGCCACGGCCAGCATTCGAAGGATTAAGTAACCGATCAGGAGTACCAGACCGACAAATAATATCGTTAAGAATCGTCTGCTTATGATGGATTTACCTGATTTTCCAGCCTTCCCGTATAATGCCTCATGCCGGCTTTTCATTTGTCCCCTGATATTCGAAACGTATTGTCCCTCATTCTCCGCTTCCACCTTCTTCTTGATCTCCCCGATCCGGGATTCCAGTTCTTCCTTTCGCGCATCGTAGAACCGCGGTACAAATGTGAATTGCTTGGGTTTCTCTGTTTTGAAAAAAGCCATTATTGAAAAATTAAATTTCTTGTAAAATACAAAAATACGAAAAGGATTTTCCATCGGGAACCCTTTTATGCATCTATATGTCCATAAACACATCAGTATGCTGGTAAGAACATTTGCAAGTGCGGTTTTTGGCATTTCGGCCAGTACCATCCGCGTGGAGGTTCAGGTCGGTGAGGGCGTCGGATATTTCCTGGTCGGGTTGCCGGATAATGCCATCCGGGAGAGCCAGCAGCGTATCGTAGCTGCACTCAGTGCCCTCGACTATCGCTGGCCCGGAAAAAGAGTCGTGATCAACCTGGCCCCGGCGGATGTCCGGAAAGAGGGGTCTGCGTATGACCTTCCACTGGCCATCGGTATTCTGGGCGCCAATGAAAAGCTGAAAACGGATGATTTCGACCGATTTATCCTCATGGGAGAGCTTTCACTCGACGGGGGGTTACAGCCGGTTACAGGAGTATTGCCCATGGCCATGAAAGCCAGAGAGGAGGGATTCCGGGGGATCATCATTCCGATGGTGAATGCCCGTGAAGCGGCTGTAGTTGAAGGCCTGGATGTATATGGAATGAGTTCGCTCTCCGAGGTGATCAGCTTCTTTACCGGGGGCCCGCGGCCCCAGCCGCTCCAAATCGATATTGAAGCCGAATTCCGGACCCAGTTGGGACGATTCGAGCCCGATTTCCAGGATGTCAAAGGACAGGAAAATGTGAAACGGGCCCTTGAGGTGGCCGTCGCCGGCAGCCATAATCTTCTGATGGTAGGCCCGCCCGGTGCCGGAAAAACCATGCTCGCGCAGCGATTGTCCGGGATCATGCCCCCGTTATCGATGCAGGAAGCACTCGAAACTACCCGAATTCATTCGGTCGCCGGCAAACTGGGAGCCAATGCAACCCTCATCACCCGCCGGCCCTTCCGCAGTCCGCATCATACCATTTCAGATATCGCACTGGTCGGCGGGGGCTCGGTTCCCAAACCGGGCGAAATATCTTTGGCGCACAACGGGGTGCTCTTTCTTGATGAACTGCCTGAATTTAAACGGTCGGTGCTGGAAGTGCTCCGGCAGCCGCTGGAAGACCGGGTTATCCATATTTCGAGAGCCCGTTATGCCATCCAGTACCCAGCCTCTTTCATGATGGTGGCTTCTATGAACCCCTGCCCTTGCGGTTTTTTCAATCATCCCGATAAACCTTGTTCCTGCGGAAACGGTCACGTGCAAAAGTACCTCAGCCGGGTGTCCGGACCGCTGCTCGACCGCATCGACCTGCACATTGAGGTGGTGCCCGTAAGTTTCGACAAGCTGGCAGCTCTGCCTCCGGCGGAATCCAGTACCCTGATCCGCGACCGGATTATCCGCGCCCGCGATATCCAGTCGCAGAGATTCAGTGATATCCCCGGTGTTTATTGCAATGCACAGATGACCGCCCGGATGATGCGGAAATATATCAGGATCGATGAACCTGGCAGACTGATTCTGAAGCAGGCCATGGAGCGACTCGGATTATCGGCCCGGGCATACGACCGGATATTGAAAGTGTCGCGGACCATAGCAGATCTCGAGGGTTGCGCGGAAATCAGGCCTCATCACCTTGCCGAAGCAGTAAATTACCGGACCCTCGACCGGGATATGTGGGGGGGCTGAAGAAACGAAGGGGTCGTGACAAAAGGCAAAAGGCAAAGGGCAAAAGGCAAAAATTAAACTTGATTCCTGTTTCCTATCTCTTTGGACTAATTTTTGCCTTTTGCCTTTTGCCTTTTTGTCCCAGCCGCCCCCGCCCAATGGTGATTGTTATAGATCGAATCTCTCTATCTGGAGAGATAAGTTTGTTCCAGCATCCAGGGCTCGATTTGCCCCGCCGAAACCTCTGCCGACAGATAATTTTGATTGATCATCCAGCTTTCTAACGAAGAGACCTCTTCATTAAGATATTTCTCATCCAGCATCCAGAATTCCACAGGAGCAGCTGCATCACTGTTCAGGTAGTCGGGCTCAACCATCCACCCTTCAATGGGTTCGCTGAATTTCAGGAGGGAGGCTATGGTCCCCGGCAAAGTCAGTAACTTCGGCATCTGGAAATAATTATCCCCGGATAAGGCAACGCCTTGTATCCGTGCCAGGGTGGGATTGGAATACCTTAAATATCTGTCCTTTTCGGCATGAGCAGTCACATTTACAGAGATTCCCAGAAGAATTACCGTGGCTATTTTGATAAGGCTCGTTGTTTTCATTTTATCGAAGGGTTATTTAACTTACTTTTGATTTCTATTATTAAGACGGAAAAATCGCAGGCTTGTTACATTACCTGATGTTAAAATTCGTAAAGGAAACCGGGTTTATCGTTAATGATTTGTTAACAATATCGCGGGTTTCCTGCGGATCCGTCTGATTTTGCAGGTTTTAAAACATATTCTTTACCAAAAAGGATTTAAATTATATTTTATGAGAACTGCCAAACTAACTTTACTGGTCATTTTGATTCTTGCCGGAACTGTTCAGGGACTTATTTCCCAGACTGTTAAGCTGGATTACAAAGAGTTTGACCTGCCTAACGGACTTCATGTGATCTTGCATGAGGACCATTCCACACCCA
>JBBQOG010000417.1:0-3177 GCA_038330665.1 Bacteroidales bacterium | reverse complement strand
TCGGAGGATCCCGGGCTTCAGGCACCAACGACAAAGCCGGCAGCATGTTAAACCTGCTAAGATGGGTCTCCCCACGGACTATCAAGGAATGTTTTCTGCCGCCGGTCGATCATACGTATCCTTTCCTGTCAAATCCGTAATACCGGAATATTTTTCCGGTATATTTGTACCGGAATATGAACAAGAAATTCTGGCATACGGTATTATCAATCCTGAAGAACAAGTACTTCCTGAGTCTTGTCGTCTTTTTGGTCGTGATTATCTTTTTTGATCAGCATAATCTCCTTGACCGATACAAATCCAAGCAACATCTTCAGCAATTGAAAGCTGACACCCTTTTTTATCAGGAAAAAATACGGCAGGACCGGGAACAGATAAAACTCCTGAAAACCAACCCGCAGAACCTGGAACGTTTCGCGAGGGAAAAATATCTGATGAAAACTCCCGATGAGGAAGTTTTTGTCATCCTGAAAGAGGAGAAAGCTAAATAATCTTTCGGGTTCCCCTGTTCCTTTCAAAGTCGCGGTATCCCCAAAGCATTTCCTCCACCGATTCCGCCGGTCGGATACCCAGCAGAACGGCCAGTTCCAACGCTTCAGTCATCACCGGTTCCTTTGTAAAGTGCGTTTTATGTACTTCGTTAAGGTACCGCAGCACCATGAATCCGTTAAACCACGCAAAGAATTTATCCAGGAATGTCCGTTCGCTTGCAGAATGATCCAGCATCTCCTGAATTTTGATCTCCGCTTTCTGCATAACCAGGAATCGGGTTAACCCCTCTGAAACCATTTCCCAATCACGGCTGATGTGCCCGGTGGCTTTATACTCCCTCCACCAGTTTCCCGCCAGTTGGAAAAGCTTTTTTAACGCATCGAAACTGACCAGCCGATACACTTCCAGGGACTCCTCACTTTGCATTTGGCGCTGCATCGAAGCCCCGGTGCCAAAGGTAACCCGGTCGGATTCCCTGACCGAAGGGAATACCACAGCTTCATTGATTTCCCAGAACCCTTTGAGATGTATGCACTTATGTAGAAAATAAAAATCCTCACCCGCCTTATCGCGGCCCATCCCGTTTACCCGGATATAGGTTTTGGCCCGCACCGAAAAGCTTGATCCCACGGTATGAATGGAATGCGGATGGCCGGTTTGCTCAAGGGCCAGCCGCATATACCGTAAATAAAGTTCGTACTGCGCAATGGATTCATAAATACGCGGCTGCAGGGAGCCGGAAAGGGGATGTTCAAAATAGATATTGGCTGTGCGGGCGCCGGGATGCCTCCCGTAGAATTCAACGATTGTTTTCAGATACCCGGGATCACAGGTTGAATCGGCATCAAATGCCAGGATCAATCCTTCCTTGCAACCGATGGAATTAAATCGCCGCACGGCCTGGTCCATGGCAATCTTGCGAGCCAGCCCCACACCGGCAGAACGGACAGGCATGTCAGGATTCCATAATCCAAAGATTCCGACATCGGTGCGTTGCAATCCTGCACGTAGCTTTTGAACAGCATCAAGAGATTCCTGGCTGAGCTTTACAACTTCACCGGAAGAATGCTCCGGGTAATTAATATTGATCAGGATTTCCCATTTGATCCCCGGGGGATCGCAGGCCAGCAATGAGGAAATACTGGAAACCAGGTCAGGCTCTTTATAGGCAGGTATGGTGACTATCAAAAAAAGGTCCGGATCCGGCTCAGGCAATACCTGGGCGGATCCGGAACCATATCTTTCCAGATAAAGATCGGCAAAACCAACCTTACTTCGCGAGTGTTTTCCGGTAAGTTTCATTCAGGCGGTCAAGTACCTGCCGTGTAATATTCATATAATCATCGGCGTATAGTAACCCCCCACCAAAGGTATTACTCAAAACCAGATTGTATCCGAGCTTTCTGTTCACGTCATTTACCGCACTGAGCACGGAATCATGGAGTTGAACAGTAACCATCTGCTCATCCTGAGCCAAACGGCTTTGCATATCGTTTTGCAGATTAACAAGCACTTGCTGCTGTTCGGTCAATTGTTTCTGACGGGCTTCCGCATCCCAGGACGTAATGAGTTTTTTCTCAACCTTATATTGGAATTCATTCACCTCTTTTTGAAAGGACTCCCCTTTACCTACCAGCTCTTTTTCCAACCCGGACTTCTTTGACATAAGTTTGTCGGTTACCACTTTGTAGAATTCATAATTGGCCAGAACGGAGTCGACAAACACATAGGCGATCTTCACCTCGGAGGTATTTCCGGTAAGAACACCTGCAACAGGCTGCTGTTCTTCAACCTCTTCCTTTTCTTTTCCAGTAAAATGCAATACAAACAGCACAACCACGGCAAGGGCCAGGATTCCACTGAATATCCGGTTTGAGTTTTCTTTAATCATCTATCAATCTGTATTTTAATTTATTTTCGAGTCACAAAAATACACTATTTTTGCATCCATTCCGCCATTTTTTGAATTTGAGGCCTTTGGCCAAATAGCCAATTGTCCAATGGGACCGCGATTCGTCTGATCAATCCGGATTTTCTGATCAGATAACGCATGGCCGAATGAAGCATCCCTGAGCTATGCGAATAGGGACATACGGCAATGCACCTGCCACAATCAGTTCCGGATTTGCACCAATAGGTATAACAGGCTTCCTGATCAATCCGCCAGTCGGTCCCGGATTCAGGGTTTCTGGCTGTGGAAATGGCCTGTGCAGGGCAATTTTGCGCACATTTTTTACAACGGGAACAAAAATCCAGTACCGATGGATTCTGGTTTAGCGGGCTGCATTCCATCGATAAATCCGTGGTTACCACCCCAATCCGCACTCGTGGTCCCAAATCGGGTGTCATCAGTAATCCCATGCGGCCGATCTCCCCCAGCCCGGCATCCCTGGCCAGCTGGGGACATCGCACCTGGTAATTACCATCAATATGGGCCCGTGCCGGATATCCCAGACTCCGGATAAATTCTGCCACCTGCACGGCAATATTTCCGGCCCTGAGATACTGTGCAGAGGATTCGAGTGTAATGGGACCGGCCGGGGCCATCGAAACGTGGCGGTGATCCATTTCAACGGTAAAGACAATTGCCAGCTTATGGTCGTTTACAACGGACTCCCCATAGTTGTGCCGGCGCCCCCCGATGGTATAAAGGTGCCCGGATTTCAAGGGGGTGATCCCCATGGA
>JBBQOG010000416.1:0-3178 GCA_038330665.1 Bacteroidales bacterium | reverse complement strand
GATCTGGTATATGCCGGTATTTCCCAGTGGGACCTGCATGAAGATTATATGGTACGCCGCTCGAAATCCCTGAAAATTGGTACCGACCGCTCTATAAAAATGATGGGTGCAACGTCTATCGGCTTGTACGATGGAAACATCGAATTCGGACTTGGCTCTTTCGTACGTAAAAACCTGATGTGCCGGCTCAATATTAACGAACACGGCAACCTCATTGATGGGGTCACTGCCGATCAGGCTTTTTCTTCCATAGGTCAGAACTACCCGAATCCGTTCAACGGGTCCACCCGGATCTCCTATGAGCTCAATGATGGCTTCGAGGTGGTCGTGGAAGTCAGGGACATGACCGGCCGCACAGTGATCAACCGCTCGGAAGGCTATCAACCCGCCGGTCGGCACCAGCTGACTATTGATGCCGCCGGACTCGATGCCGGGATCTATTTTTACACCGTTAAAGCTGGCCAGTTCAAGGAAACAAAACAGATGGTGATCTATTAACCAAGCTTTTAGCAGCTCTATATAGTAATGCGGTTCTCGCGAAAGCGGGAGCCGCATTATTTGTTATCACTAAATTCCTCAAGGTAAATTGCAGCGGGATGTATACGGAAGCACGATAGGCTTGCTAATTCATATTAAGCGTAGCTATGCCAAATGGTAACAGATCAATTGATTCGGTTCGCCCCTCGAACTCAACAATGAACTGTGCCTGATCGGTTAGTTCCGCTACACAATCTAATGAGAAAGATTTCTTCTTGCTTTAGGTGCTAAAGGTAATTCCAAATTTATCGACCCACAAAACCCTTCCCCTTAGTCACCCTTTATAAAAGCGAACAAGCATAACAATGCCTTCGGTTAAATCATTGAGGAGGTGGAAGTCAAAGGCAGCCATAACCAATCGTTTGATATTCCGCAATCGGGGATGGTTGCAATAAAAAAAGGAGGTCATTTCTAACCTCCTTGATATCAGGTTGTCCTGCTAGGGCTCGAACCTAGACTCTACTGATCCAGAATCAGTTGTGTTGCCAATTACACCACAGGACAATTCGGGTGCAAAGATAGATTTTTTTTAAAATTCCCAAAAGAAATTTTTAAATCGAAAAGACAGTCGGCAGTTGGCAACTCATCAACTCATCAACTCATCAACTCATCAACCAATCACCTTCTAACCATTCTTCATTATCTTTGCAGCATGGCAATGAATTTGAAAGTCGAAATTGATCCCCGGTCGGGGTTCTGTTTTGGGGTGGTGAAGGCCATTAACCGGGCCGAGGAGATTCTCCGGAATGAGGGGACCTTGTACTGCCTCGGTCAAATCGTGCATAACGACGAGGAGGTGAAGCGTTTACAGGATCTTGGAATGGTTACGGTTTCGCACGAGGAGGCCGGAAAGCTTCATGGTCAGAAGATTTTGATCAGGGCCCATGGTGAACCCCCTGAAACGTACGAGCTCCTTCGCAAAAATGGTAATCAGGTGCTGGATTCAACCTGTCCGATTGTGCTCAGGCTCCAGGACCGGATCAAGCGTTCGGAAATCGCCGGGGAGTTTATCCTCATTTACGGCAAAGCCAATCACCCGGAAGTGGTCGGACTGATGGGCCATCTGAATGGCAGGGGTCTGGTGTTTAAGGATATCGAGGAACTGGATATTGCTAAACTGCCGGAAAGGGTTACCCTCTATAGCCAGACCACCATGAACGTGGATAAATTGTATGCGGTACGACAGCAACTGGAGGAGGCCGGAATTCGGGTATTGCTCAAGGATACTGTATGCAGGCAGGTTTCGGGCCGAAAAGATGAAATGCAGGATTTCAGCCGGAAGCATGATGTGATGATTTTCATATCCGGCGTGGAATCCAGTAATGGAAAAGTATTATATGAAGCCTGCCGCCAGGTGAATAACAACAGCCATAAAATATCTTCGGTCGACGAAATCGATGCCTCCTGGTTCCAGGTTGGAAACAGCGTGGGCATCTGTGGCGCAACTTCCACTCCCATGTGGCAGATGGAACAGGCGAGGGAGATGACTTTAAGACTTTAAGACTATTCGACTTTACGACTGCCTTATTTGTTCAGCGGTAACTCGGATTCCACGGTTGTTGCCGGTTGCGGTCATGAAATAAACTTCGGCCGACTCACCCGGCCGGCCGCGCGTGAGAATCATGAGTTTGATCTTTTCGTCGGTGAGCAGCGGGAATAACTTTTTGTATTTGCGAACCTTCATCGCATCCAGTTTGCGCTTGATGGGCAAAGTATTCCAGGCCAGAATCTCCATGCCCGGACGCATCCCAAGCTTGTAGGCACCTAAAGTACTGTCGATAGCAGCTACGATAATGACCCCGTTATGATCCGCCATCAGCTCAAAACCATAGGTCACACTGATTTGTCGCGGCCAGTTGGTTGCAGGTTTTGTTTCTTGTGCACAAACCTCAAAACCCAATGCCCAAACCACAAATAGGCTCCAAAACTCAAACTCAAAACAAAATCTCAAAAAAGACCTCCTCTCACTTACATTATTGCATTTTAATCACTGCATCACCCTTGTAAAAGTTGTCATCCCGACGAAGGTCGGGACCCCGTCCCTTACCACGAATACTTCAGGTCGGGACCCCGTCCCTTACCACGAATGCATGCCAGAGCCACTACCTCGCACTGCCCGGCGAAATGAACCCCACTGGCCACACCGGACTTTCCAGCACTTCGGCAGGCTTGGTCACCCGATTCTTGCCAACCAGCAGGCTTACCCTGTAGTGTCCCGGTTTCAATCGGTCGGTACGAATGTACTGTTTGTGCAGACCCTTCCCTTTTGGAACTTTGATATCTGTTGATTGGTCATTTTCATCGGTGATTCTCAGATCCACCTGGTCTTTTTCGTTAACCGCATTCAGGTAATAATACACTTCCAGTCCATTCGTTTCGTTTTCGGTGCGCAGGTGATTGTCGCCCATCATCTGGTAATTACCCCATTGCGAACGAGGCGAATAATTGAACTGTGGTTTTGGCTGTATGTCGAACAGGTGAAAGGGCTGAGCCATCACACTATCCGATAATTCCCGGAGCGGAGAAACATCGGTGATCCATAAGCCCCTTCCATAACTACCCACAACGAGGTCCTTTTCGCGGGGATGCACCGTGAGGTCGGTCACCGGAACAGGCGGCATGTTCAACTTAAATGATATCC
>JBBQOG010000415.1:0-3179 GCA_038330665.1 Bacteroidales bacterium | reverse complement strand
GGTCCGGAAGATCAGGGAAATTGAAAGCCGGTCGAAAATGAATCAGGAAACGCAGGTGTTTATCGAGGCACCATACCGGAACCGTCAGATGCTGAATGATCTGATCAGTACACTTTCGCCCGATACGCTTTTGTCGGTTTCGGTTGATTTAACCACTGAACAGGAGCTGATCCGAACCGCACGGGTTTGGGAATGGTCTAAATTTGATACGGATATAAATAAAAGACTTGCCGTGTTTTCCATACTAAAAACTTAATATCTGATTATATGGGTCTGACTTTGCTTGAAAAAATTCTCGCCAATCACTCTAAACCTGAGGTGGTGAAACCGGGCCAGATTATTGATGTGGCCATGGATGTAAGGGCGGCACGCGATTTTGGGGGAGCCAATGTAGTTAAGAATTTGAAAGATAACGGATTGACCATCGATGATCCTTCCAAAACATTTTTTACCTTCGATTGTAATCCGACCGGCTCGGATCAGAAATATGCTGTAAATCAGCATATATGCCGACAATATGCACGTGAAAATGCCATTAAGGTTTATGATATTGATAAAGGAATCGGAACACACATTCTGATTCATGACGGACTGGCTTTTTCGGGGACTACTGCAGTTACCACCGATTCGCATGCCAATATACTGGGTGCTGTGGGTGCATTCGGACAAGGCATGGGTGACCAGGACATCGCAGCTGCATGGGCGCATGGCAAGCTATGGTTCAAAGTTCCGTCTTCCGTAAAAATCAACATCAACGGCAAGCGGCCCGAGGGGTTGTCGGCCAAGGATATTGCCCTGAATATGCTGAATCGATTCGGTGCAAACGACCTTTTAGGATATAGTGTGGAAATTTATGGGGAGGCCATCGACGAATTGACTCTTGATGAACGAATTACCATCGCCAGTATGGGTACCGAGATGGGTGTGATCAGTCTTCTTTTTACCCCGAACAGCGAAGTTCTGGAGTACTGCTCGAAGCAGGCAGGTCGGAATATCAAAGCAGTCACAGCCGATCCGGATGCACAGTATGAGAAAACCTTTGATCTGGATATTTCAAGTTTTGAGAAAAGGGTGTCCCTTCCGGGGGCCCCTCATCATACGGCCACTGTGGATTCTGTGGAGAAGACCAAAATCGACTCGGCATTTATCGGGAGCTGTACCAACGGCCGTTACGAAGATCTGGCGATTGTAGCGAAAATTCTTTATGAACAGAAGGTTGCCCCCGGTGTGGTACTGAAAATTGTACCGGCTACGGATGAGATCTGGCAACGCTGTCTGAATGAAGGTTTTATTGATATTTTTAAAAGTGCCGGTGCCCTGGTTTCCAATGCCGGTTGTGCTGGTTGCGCCGCCGGTCAGGTGGGACAGAATGGGGCAGGGGAGGTGACGATCAGCACTGGAAACCGGAACTTTCCCGGAAAACAAGGAAAAGGGGAGGTTTACCTGGCATCACCGGCGGTGGTTGCTGCATCTGCAATAGCCGGATATATCACCTCACCTGAAAATATTCCGGATGAACCGGCAACTTTTCAGTGGAACGCCGGGAAATCTGCTGAACCCCAAACGGGTGCCGTTAAATCCCATCCGTTAGTTAAGGATATTGAAGATAAGCCCGTTGCAGTGGAGGGGCGTGTGTGGTTCATTCATCAGGACAATATCGACACCGATATGATTTTCCATAACCGTTATCTGGCCATCACCGATATCCGTGAAATGGGGCAATATACCTTTGATAACCTGAGTGGTTATCAGGATTTTGCAAAAAAAGCCCGACCCGGGGATATCGTGATTGTGCAAAAGAACTTTGGCAGCGGCTCCTCGCGCCAACAGGCGGTGGATTGCTTTCTTTCCCTGGGGATCCACTGTGTAATTGCAGAAAGTTTCGGAGCCATTTATGAGCGTAATGCCATCAATGCTGCGTTTCCGATCATTACCTACGGCTCGCTGGAAGGGCTGGATGTGGTGGATGGGGATGCCATACGGATCAATTATGAAACCGGCCTGATCACCAATCTTAAAAACAATCTTTCCGTTCAGGCGGATCCATTTAGTGAGGTTCAGTTAGAAATTTATAAACGTGGAGGACTATTCTGATGGGACAAACATTTGTTGAAAAGGTATTGGGCGCTCCGGCCGGAGCGATCGTATTCCGCAAGCCGGATATCGTGCTTACCCACGACAACACTTCGAGTATATTCAGTACTTTTAAAAAAATGGGGGCCGAAAAAATCTTCGATCCAGATCAGTGTCTGGTTGTTCTCGATCACAATGCGCCGCCCTCAGATTCAAAGCTGGCCACCCAATATCAGACGATCCGTCAGATCGTTCGTTCGCAGGGGATCCGGAAATTCCACGATGCCGGCAGCGGGATCTGTCACCAGATTATGTCGTACTACGCCAAACCGGGGATGATCATTGTAGGAAGCGATTCGCATACTTGCACGGCTGGTGCCTTCAATGCCTTTGCGGCGGGTATCGACCGGACTGAATCCGCCGGGTTGTGGAAAAAGGGAGAAACCTGGTTTCTGGTACCGGAGTCGATCAAAATCAGCCTGAAGGGAAAATTGAAACCGGGGGTTTTCGCAAAAGATTTGTCGCTATACCTTATTGGGAAAATCGGGTCCGATGGGGCCAATTACCTGTCGATGGAGTTTCATGGTGAGGGATTGCAAAGTCTGTCGATTTCCGACCGGATGACTTTGGCGAATCTGGCCTCCGAAATGGGTGCCAAAAATGCAGTTTTCCCGGTGGATCCCATCCTGGCTGAATTTCTGGATTCTTCAGATGGAGGCACCTGGTCGGATCCGGATGCACGATATCTTTTCGAGCTGGCTATCAATCTTGATGAGATCGTACCGCTGGTAGCCGCTCCACACCTGGTGGATAATGTTAAGACGGTCACCGAAACAGCGGGTACTGTGGTGCATGAAGGCCTGATTGGGACCTGCACCAACGGCCGGATCGAGGATTTGCGAATTGCCGCCTCGGTTTTGAAAGGGCACAAAGTGGCGGAGGATTTTCAGCTGCTGGTGATTCCGGCTTCGAAGGAAATTTACCTGCAGGCAATAGAAGAGGGTCTGATCACGACCTTTGTTAATGCCGGAGCGACCATTTTAAGCTCATCCTGTGGCCCGTGTCTGGGAACAGGCCAGGGAATACCCGCTGACGGATTTACGGTC
>JBBQOG010000414.1:0-3206 GCA_038330665.1 Bacteroidales bacterium | reverse complement strand
GCAATTTGTGCGCAAAATGAATGTCTGTAGGGGAGTACCCGCGGGTACTCCCTCTTCACCGAGGGAACACCGGGAGGACCCTTGAGCATTGACCCGAAATAAATCAAAAGTTCCGTGGTATAGGATTGCGGACAATCATATAACCAAATCAAAGGTGTTAATAAAACTCCATCAGGGTGTCAAAGAATCACCCCATCTGATTTTTGATGCCTATCATGAAACCCAAACCTTGGATAACCCGGTTTATAATCTCAACGATGAAATTTACGGATTCGATGCTGGTTGGTTAAAGAATCGGTAAATTAGCCCTTCTAAAAGAAATATTATGAATAATTTAAGCATAATAAAACAGCTGGAAAACTATTGTGCATTTGATGCCATTGAACATAAGAATTTTAATAAGATAACTGATTTTGTAAACTCAAACGATGATTTGTTTTCGAAAAAAAATTCAGTCGGTCACATTACCGCCTCAGCGATAGTTATTGATAATACCAACGAAAACATTCTTTTAATATGGCATGAAAAACTAGAGAGATGGCTTCAGCCTGGAGGGCATGTGGAAGTAGAGGTCGATACTAGTTTAGCAAAAGCCGCTTTGCGCGAATTGATCGAAGAAACAAATATAGCTATCAGTACTATTTCACTTGAATCTGAATTTCCTTTTGACCTTGATGTTCACACAATACCTGAAAGAAAGGATGAACCAGCACACAATCATTATGATTTCAGGTTTTTATTCAGATTCAATCAGGATAAGGAGATATCAACAATGTACAAATGGGTGCCAATAAAGCAAGTGGTAGAATTGCATGGCACGTCTTTAAGCAGATTTGCTAAGAAAGTCATCAAGCTGTTGTTATCAGATTGATCTCAAAAAGGATGAAGAGGTTACCCTACATGGTGAAGGTAATCAGGCTATAAACTAATTTTTTCTCCGGAAGATATCGAAAATGGATTTTTTCTTTTTCTTAACCGCTGGATCTGCCTGGTTTTTAAGCTCTTTTTTAGGCTCGGAAATCCGTTTGTTCGGGTCGAATATCGAAATGATTTTGTCGATAAAGGTTTCCTCCTTAAAATCCGGGCAGTCCAATGAACCCTGGAGATAAGGCGGGAGCTCGGGGAATGGAACCATCACCGACTTCCGGGTAACGGGGTCCCGTTCCATTTTTCGGAGGGTAAGGGCCACGAGTGGTAGTGCCAGGGTGCTGCCCGAGCCGTTTGCACCCTGGCTAAAGTGGATCGCTGGTGTGGCGGCACCTACTCGGGTGACCATCACCAGCCCGGGGTTGAAGGCTCCGAACCAGGCATCCGAATAATTCTGTGACGTGCCGGTTTTGCCGGCCCACGGGCCCGTGACTCCATACACGCCTGCCATTGAGGTTCCCGTACCTTCCCGAACAGCTTTCTGCAACATGGCACTCATCAGTTGGCTGGTTTGCTCATCGATGATGCGATCCGACAGGGGTAAAAGGGTATGCTGATAGATGAGGGTCCCATCCGGAGTGGAGATCGACTCGATGCCAACCGGCTTTACCCGGTAACCCCCGTTTGCAAAGGCGGAATAGGCCACGGCGAGTTCATAAATGCTAGCCTCCGGCGTTCCCAGGGCGATAGATGGATTATCGTAGATTTCGAAGGCGAACCCCATCTTTTTCCATAATTGCTGAACCCGGTCGAATCCGGTTTCGAGATACAGGTTGACGGTCGGAATATTCATCGAATGAGCCAAAGCTCCTGCAACGGAATATTTCCCACCGGTGGTCTTATCGTAATTATTAGGACTCCAATCTTCAAATCCTTCTAATGCAATAGGATCATTTCTTAAATACTGGCAAGGCAGTATGCCTGATTCTACGGCTGCAGCATAGATGACCGGCTTAAATGCGGAGGCCAGCTGCCGGCTGGCCAGGATCTGGTCATAAGGATTGGTCTGAAAATTGATTCCCCCTACCCAGGTTTTGATGGCGCCTGTGGTTGGATCCATGGCGAACAAACCGGCATGAAGAACCACATCTGATAACGTAAGGCTGTCGTTGATGGCACGCAGTAACTGGCCGCCGTATGCGCTCCTGTATTGATTCTGAAGCTTTACCTGCATCACGCTCAAATGTTCCTGGAAAGCTTCAAGTGCAAATCGCTGCATCTGCAGATTCAACGTGGTTTTAATGATCAGTCCGTCTTCCTCGAGAATCCACTCTTTACCGGTGGCCTGAAGAATATCCCCGAGAATCTGCCGGGCATCCATCTTTATTCTGACCAGAAAATAGGGGGCCGGACCAGCCGATTCGAGGTTGGCATAATCGAGTACCAGTGGCAACTTGCTCAGGGAATCGTCCTGCGCGGAAGTAATATACTTGTATTTTGAAAGTTGCATGAATACTACATTCCGCCTCGATTTGGAGCTCTCCGGATTTTTATGGGGATTATAAGCGGTGTTTGCTTTAAGCGAACCCACCAGGACTGCCGATTCTTCGATTCGTAGCCGATCGGTACTTTTATTAAAATACCGTCGCGCAGCCGCTTCGATTCCGTAAATATTCTCGCCGAAGCTCACCGTATTCAGATAGAGAGCCAGAATTTCCTCCTTGGTGAAAGCCTTTTCCAGCCGGCGGGCAATTATTGCCTCCCGGATTTTGTTCACCGGCATGGTCAGAAATCCATATCTCTTTCGTCCGAACATGTTTTTAACCAGTTGCTGGCTGATGGTGCTGCCTCCACCGGCATCCGGATCGCTGAAAAGGATCGATTTAACCATCACCCTCAACAGGCTCCGGGTATCAATTCCCTGATGTTCGAAAAAGCGCGCATCTTCGGTGGCTACCAAAGCATTGATCAGGTCGGCCGGAATCTGATCGAATGAAATATTGGTCCGGTTCTGTTCAAAAAATTTGCCGATCACCTCGCCTGCATCCGCTTGCACCAGAGAAGCCGTTTTATTCTTGTAATGGAGCAATGCTGCCTGATCAGGAAGATGCCCGAAAAACCCCAGGAAGATCGACCCGATGAATACCACAGCCATCACAATTCCTGCCAGCGAAACAATAATAAGGGCCTTGCCAATTTTTTTTAACATCCTTCTATATAAGCTGTCAGGATTCAGTGTGGTAATAGATTTTGTAGTATTTCCGGCCGTCAGCGTCGGTGCCACGCTCGATCAGATCTTTATCCCCATGAATATAAATGTGGAAGTTCTTATCCAGTTT
>JBBQOG010000413.1:0-3208 GCA_038330665.1 Bacteroidales bacterium | reverse complement strand
GGTCGATCTACAGAAGCGAGCGCGGGAGAGGGGGAAGGGGGTGAGGTCGATCTACAGAAGCGAGCGCGGGAGAGGGGGAAGGGGGTGAGGTCGATCTACAGAAGCGAGCGCGGGAGAGGGCCTGCCCCGGCGAAGGCCGAGGTAGGGAAACCGTGCATATCAGCACATCAACCCATTAACCCCTCATTTCATCAAAATCTTCATCTCCCCGCCATTCACAATCTCCTGATGAGTAATGAACGTCCGGTCGAGTGGCTTGCCGTTTAAAGTAATGGACTTGATATAAAAGTTCTTTCCGGTGAGGTTTTCGGCGATTACCGTAAAGATTTTACCCCCCGGAAGGTTGAGTGATACTTTATTGAAAGATGGGGTGCCGATCTGATAAATCCCGTTTGCCGGATTGAGCGGATAGAATCCCATGGCACTAAAAACGTACCAGGCCGACATTTGTCCGCAATCCTCATTACCACAAAGTCCATCGGGTTGGTTGGTATACAGGGTGGTACAGATCCGGTGAATGATTTCCTGGGTTTTTTCGGGCTCACCGGCAATGTTATACAGATAGGCCACATGGTGACTGGGCTCATTACCCTGTGCGTACTGCCCCACCATCCCTGAAATATCCGGGGAAGCCTCGGCACCCTGAACCTTTTCAGTCGTATTAAACAAGGAATCGAGGCGGGTAATGAATTTTTCCTTACCCCCCATTAAACGGATCAGATCTTGGGGGTCCTGAGGTACAAACCAGGAATATTGCCAGGAATTTCCCTCGGTAAAATCGTGGACATTGTGGCTACTGTACAGGGGATTAAAATCCTGCCGCCAGGAGCCGTCCGATATCCTTCCGCGCATGAAGCGGGTGACCGGATCGAATACGTTCCGGTAGTTGCTCGACCGGGTCATAAAATACTGATAATCCTCATCGCGACCCAACTTGCTGGCCATCTGAGCAATACACCAATCGTCATAGGCGTACTCCAAAGTCTGACTAACCGACTGATTTTCCAGATCAGCCGGAAGGTACCCGTAATCCCGGTAATTCTTGAGGCCCCGCCCGTCATCCATGGCACTTTTCTTCATGGCCTCATAAGCTTGTTCATAATCGAAAGCCACCCCTTTCATGGCGGCATCCACGATCACGGGAATGGCATGATAACCGATCATACAATTGGTTTCGCAACCTTCCAGGGTCCAGACGGGCAGCAGTCCGCTCTCCTCGTAGTGTACCAGCATTGCTTTGATAAAATCGGGAAGACGTTCCTTTTGTGTAAGGGTAAACAGCGGATTCTCGGCACGGAAAGTATCCCAAAGCGAATACACCGTATAATTTTTCCAGCCTTCAGCCTTTTTTACGGTGCGTGCGCTGTCGCTTCCACGATATCGACCGTCGGCATCAGAAAACAGCGAAGGATGAATCATGGTATGGTAGTATGCCGTATAAAAAGTCTGTTTTAGGTCGGCATTAGTTGATTCGACCTGAATTTTGGCCAGTTCACGGTTCCAGGTCAATCGCGCGGCCTTTTTAACTTTATCAAATTTCCATTCCGGATTCTCGCTCAACATATTATTGATCGCACCGTTCTCATCAACCGGTGAAAGGGCCACCTTCATCATCAGTTCACCGCCTTGGTTGCCGAAGGAAAAAATGGCTTCGGTGAATTTCCCCTCTACTGTTTTCACCCCCGGATTTTCCAGTCCGGTTTCGAATAAACTGAAAGACGTCATGGGTTTTGAAAAAGCAGCGGCAAAATACACCTGCTCATTGTTTGCCCAGCCTATCGACTTCCGGTATCCCGTGATCAGGGTATCATTTATCACCCGGATAATAGTGGATTCCGGCTGGTCCCAGTTGATGGCAAACCCCAGGTCCAGGACCAGATTCATTTTGGCTCCTTCCGGATAATGGTAACGATGAAAACCCGTCCTTTCAGTAGCAGTAAGCTCCACTTTAACAGGATTTTGCAGGTTCTTTGGATTCCGGAGCACTACCCGGTAATAACCGGGAGAGGCCGCCTCATCCGCATGTGAAAAAATCGCACGAAAACGCTGGTGAAAGTCTTTTCCTCCGCGATACTCGCCCTGTTCAAGGCTTTCGGTCGTCGGTTGAAAAAGGATATCCGCGAGGTCACCGATCCCGGTTCCACTGAGGTGCTTATGTGAGAATCCCACAATGATGGAGTCCGAATAATTATATCCTGAACACCAGTCCCATCCGTTTCTTCCGTTATCCGGACTCAACTGAACCATCCCGAAGGGCATCACTGCACCCGGAAAAGTATGGCCATGCGCAGCCGTGCCGATAAACGGATTCACAAAGCGGGCGTTATCGTCCGGCTGATCGGTGGAGCAACCGGCTATCAGGAAAGCGACGGCGAGGAAGGAAAGGAGGCGGGACATGGTGAGGAGTTTAGGAGGTGAGGAGTTTAGGAGGCGAGGAGTTTAGGAGTTTAGGAAGCCGCATCATAGTTGTCCCAGGCCAGGGCACTTGCTCCGAGTACGGCTGAATTTTTGCTGTTCAGTCCGGACGTGAGCAACTTTACTTTACCCCGGTAAATCGATAGGAGATTTTCATGAAAGGCTTTTAGAGTAGGTTCCATGATCAGGTTCTTGGCCAGTGCTAATCCTCCGAAGAGAAAGATGGCTTCGGGGTTGGTATGTGCGACGAGATCTGCCAGTTTGAGGCCAAGCATTTCACCGGTATGCTGGAAGGCTCTTTTGGCGAGGACATCGCCCTGCTCGGCGGCTTCAGCAATGCTTAGTGAGGTCATTTCGTTAAAGCTCAGATTTCTCAGCACCGAATCCTCGATCGAATCCGACATGATTTTAAACAGGGTCCGTTTCAATCCGGTTGCCGAAACATAGGTTTCGAGGCAGCCATGACGGCCACAGCCGCACTCGCGGTTGCTGACACCCGGACGCACAATGGTGTGACCCACTTCACCGGCAAAACCGTCCTGCCCGTACAGCAGCTTTCCGTCAATTACGATGCCGCTGCCTAACCCGGTTCCGAGCGTGATCACGGCAAAATTTTTCATTCCTTTTGCCCCGCCGTAAATCATTTCACCAACTGCCGCCGCATTCGCATCATTGGTCACGAGAATCGGAAGATCAATGTGTTCCCGCAGCAGATCCGCCAGCGGTGTAATTCCCTTCCAGGGCAGATCAGCCGGTTCCTCGATGGTCCCTTTATTGATATTGCCCATGGGCG
>JBBQOG010000412.1:0-3233 GCA_038330665.1 Bacteroidales bacterium | reverse complement strand
AAATCGAGGATGAGGTGGAAGCTTGGCAGAATTATAGAAATAATAAAATCTGTAAAATTAATTGGCAATTTACGACCAAAGATGCAAGGATAAAGCTGAAGAAACTTTATCCGTCAATTGACGTTTAACATAACACTAGTTATATTGATCCTTTCCACTTTGGTCTGGGTGTGCAGGTTGGAGGTCGCTATAAAATCAATGACAAACTGTGGATCAACGCTGAAGCCGGTGGGGGTACCCTGTCGGGTGCCAAAATCGGCATCACGCTGCGGAGATAATTTTGGTTGATTGATCCACATTGAAGAATATATTGCAGGATGTGCCCCTGATGTCAGGCCAATTCTGGAAGACATCAGGGCTACCATCCGTGCTGCTGCGCCTGAAGCGGTGGAGGGGATCAGTTATGGGATGCCCTGTTTTAAACAAAACGGCATTTTGGTTTATTTTGCGGCATTCAAAAACCATATCGGTTTTTACCCGACCGGTAGTACAAGAGAAAAATTCAGCGAAGTACTGGCTTCGTTCAAGGGGGGTAAAGGAACGGTTCAATTTCCACTGAATCAGCCAATTCCATATGGTATTATTTCAGATATCGTTACATTCAGGGTGGGGGAAAACCTCGAAAAAGCCCGGTTGAGATCCATTGGCAAATCGAAAAGGCTATTTTAGCGGTGAAAACTTAAATAGTTCTATGAACAGATGGGTTGTTATTTTCATTCTCTTCATTTTCCGGCAAGCGGGGGCCCAGGAGCTGACCAGGTCATTCGGGGATCAGCTTAACGGAACCTTTCTGAATCCGATATTTGGCGGGGAGTACCCGGATCCGACCATTTTACGAGATGGGGCAGACTATTATATGACCCATACTTCATTGAATAACTACCCCGGTTTGCTGATTTGGCACTCCAGGGATCTGGTGAACTGGGAGCCCATCGCCCATGCCCTGACCAAAAATGTCGGGGAGATATGGGCTCCTGATCTGGTGAAATACAAGGCGAAATTCTACATCTATTTCCCGGCACGTGATGCACAATCCACGATGGTGGTTACGGCAGATCAAATTACGGGTCCCTGGTCTGATCCCGTTGAATTAAAGATCAGCTTTATCGATCCCGGTCACATAGTCGGGAATGACGGAAAACGTTATCTCTATTTTTCCGATGGGAATGTGGTGCAACTCAGCGAGGATGGCCTTTCAACGGTGGGAAAGGTGCGATCGGTTTACGAGGGATGGAAGTACCCTTCCGACTGGCTAACCGAATGTTTCTGCCTGGAATCGCCAAAATTGTTTAAGCGGGGGAAATACTTCTACCTGGTTTCTGCGCAGGGGGGAACTGCCGGTCCGCCAACCAGTCATATGGCCGTAGCCGCACGTTCGAAATCCATTTTTGGCCCCTGGGAAAATTCACCGTATAACCCGATTATCCATACCTATGCCTATTCCGAGAAATGGTGGTCGAAAGGACATGCTTCCCTGGTGGATACCCCTAATGGCGAATGGTGGATGGTCTATCATGCGTTCCTCAACAATTTCAGGACCCTTGGCCGAATGACCCTTTTGGAGCCGATCGAATGGACGCCCGAAGGGTGGTTCCGGGTTAAACAGGGGAGTGATCCATCTAAACCCATCCGGATGGTTGAAACAAATAGAACTTCAGAAACAGTTCCGGAAGTCGTTACCCGCTTCTCCGAGTTCGACTGGCATGCCTATGATCAGTATGAATCGGGGCGATATATCATGAGTCCCGAAAAGCTGGTGATCTATGGCAAAGGGAACCTGCTGACCGAATCAAACCCTTTTCAGTTCACCCCCGGTCATATGGCATACGTAGCCGAAGTCACGGTCAATCATGCAGAGACCGGAAAATCGGGAATGATGCTGTTTTATAGCCCGAAATTTTACAGGGGCATTGAGATTTCGACCGACAGCATCACCTTTGTCACCGAAAAGCGGACTTCACACGTATCGACCCATCAGGCCGGAACCGGAGTGAAGATCAGGCTGGTCAACGATAACCAGACCCTGGTATACTACTACTCTTTAGATGGAAAGCGCTGGGAAAGGGTCGGCGATGCTACCGATATTTCGCCCTATACCGGTAATCTTCTGGGAAATTTCAGGAGTTTGAAAATTGCGCTGTACTCATATGGAGCAGGAAGTGCTGGCTTTACCGATTTCAGGTACTCTCCTATACCGCGGAAATGGGTTGACAATTGATGTGATGATTTGCTGATGTGAAAATGGGTTAGTTATTAACTCGGTGTAACTCTATGATACCTGTGTGAGTTCTAAAAAAATTAAATGGAAAACCAAGTACCGCAGCCGAACAAGAATTTCATTCTGGCTTTGATCATGATCAGTTCCTTCATTGCCCCGTTTCTGGGAGCATCGGTGAATATTGCCCTTCCCAGCATCAGTTCCGACATGGGCATGAATGCGGTTACCATGAGCTGGGTGGCGATGTCGTATCTGCTTTCTTCAGCCATATTCCTGGTACCGCTCGGCAAGCTGGCCGATATCATCGGCCGTGTGAGGGTGTTTATCCTGGGGAACGTGCTTGTAGCTATTGCTTCGCTGTTGTGCGCACTTTCAAAAGATGCCTCCACCCTCATATCCTTCCGCATCCTGCAGGGGATCGGCAGTGCGATGATGTTCGGGACCAACATGGCCATCATCACCGCAGTATTTCCACAGAATCAGCGCGGAAAAGCAATCGGAATCAATGTCACTTCGGTTTACCTGGGCCTGTCGGTGGCACCGGTTTTGGGTGGTATCCTGACCCAGACTTTCGGCTGGCAAAGTATCTTTTATGTAACCATACCCTTTGGCTTATTCGTGGCACTGGCAGCCCGGCTGGTGATCCGCACCGACTGGACCGATGCGAAGAATGAAAAATTCGATTACAAGGGATCTGTAATCTATCTCGTTGCGATGTCGTCGTTTATGTATGGGTTTTCCAAACTGCCGGACCCGCTGGCTTTCGGACTGGTCGCGTTCGGAGTCGCCGGGCTCCTGGTCTTCTGGAAGGTGGAGATGAAAACCCCGTTTCCGGTGTTCAATATGCAGCTCTTCTTTGGGAACCGGTTGTTTGCCCTCTCAAATCTGGCCGCTTTGATTAATTATGCGACCACCTTTGCCGTAACTTTTGTACTTAGTTTATATCTCCAGTATGTCAAGGGATTATCGCCGCGAGATGCCGGATTTATCCTGATCGCACAGCCGGTTATGATGG
>JBBQOG010000411.1:0-3250 GCA_038330665.1 Bacteroidales bacterium | reverse complement strand
TGTCGCTCTTGTGGCTCACGAAAATTCCATCCCGGAAGTTGTATTCAATAATAGGCATCACAATGAATCCATCCTTAACTGATTTAAAAAAGGACGGTGGCGAAAGTTTCGAGGTAGACCACCTTAGCGTATCCTGACGCCAAATCCATGGGTTGCCCAGATCGGTATTGTCAGCAACGGTCCATCCTGCAGGCAGGCGCCACCCAAGAGGAGCCGCCGGGTCGGCCCATCCGAAAGTCGTGGACCAAATGGTATCGCCACCCGCCTTTAAAAATTTTTCGGATGGGTTGATAATTCTTAAATCGGGTTCAGGAGCATCGAAGCTTTGTAAAACCTGACAATTGGCAATAACGCTTACTGCGATCAGGGCGAGTGTAATGAAGAATTTTTTCATGGCTTGGTTATATTTTGAATATTTTTTTCACAATCAGTCCGCCAGGCAAGAAAGCCTTGACATAATACATCCCGGTGGCTAAATCAGTCATGTCAATACTTGTTGATCCGGAGAACACGAAAGATTTCAGCAAGGTTCCATTCAGATTGTAAATCTTAACCGGGGTTTCGTTGACCGGATAATACTGAATATTTAACCGATCACCCACGGGATTTGGGTACAGAATAAGATTTTCGGCCGCCGAAGTTGCCCCATCATTAAAATCTTTTACAGAAAGCGAGAGATTGGTGCTTCCCCGAAAATTCATTTCAGCAATGGAGGTCCTGACATCGGTCTGGGAACCATTTCCCACCCAGGAATTGATACAATCAAATTTGACATAACGTCCTTTACTGTATGGAAAACGGGCATATTGATTGATTCCCGTATAAAAGAACGTTCCACTGTTTATGGGGGAACCCCAATTAGTACCCTCCTCACTTACAAACAATTGATAGTCTGCCACCCTTCCTTCCCATGGCGCTTTGCTATTCGTATTGGCCAGATAATGAAATTCGTTTATTAAATAAACCTGTCCGAGATCAATGATGATCTCATGCGGGCGAGCATAGGTATTTCCCCAGGGAACATGGTAGTAGGTGCTCTCATCACCATCAAAAGCCTTTGCCGCACTGTAGCCGGCTTGTGAAGGAGTAGCTGAAATCAGGCGCCATTCATCTTGTGGAATCACGGGCAGGCGATCCGCGGGTTCCGGGATCACGATTTCGACTTGCACATGGTCATCGCCAACGAATTGAATGTTCCTGAATTCGAAACCGGAGGGTGTTCCATCCCACCATTTTGAGTTCGGAACGGAGCTGCCCGTGAAGGATTTTCCGGGCACATAAATGTCGCCCTTATTCCCCCGGTTGGTTGCTGACCTCTCCATTTGAAACAACCCGTCGGCCTGCTCTATTGCATTGCGATAGTGCTTCAGAGGGGTCATGTCGGAAAGCCGGTTTGAAGTGCTGACTTTTGAATCGGTGTGCCATACCAGCAAACCAATATCTGCAGGGAAAAGCGAATTTCCAACCGTCGAATTTTTTCTCGCTTCAATGGTAAAGTACTCTTTGGGATCATACGGATTTCTAAAAACGATCACACTGTCACCATCTGCCCGTAAGCTGATGAGATGGGTACCCGGAACGGGCTCCAGCACATATCCCCAATTATATTGAGCCAGAAACGGTGCGCCAATGGGTTCAATATCAGGCTTTCCGCCAGACATCAGGCAGTAGAATCCTGTACCACCTGAGTGTTCCGTTCCGGAATCGGTGTCATAGGTATCCGGAAATGCAAAGATATCATGCCCGGATTCATGCAGCGAGACGAACAGGTTTACAGGAGTGGTATCCCAGGGTGCCTTTAACACGCATCCTTGTATACTATTTATTTTGATACCATTCGACAGGGTCCATCCGGGTCCGTGGCTGGCTCCGACGCCTGCCAGTCCATATTTTGAGCTGATAACCATTACCGAGGCAATCCCTCCCTTGGCTCCAGTATCAAAGTAATCATCCGAAATACTTAATGACCGCCAGTCGTATGCCGGATTTTTCGCAATGATCGATTCCAAAGCATCTTTCCAAAGCAAAATTCCCTCTTGCCAGGTTAATGTTTCATAGTATGTCGAGTTTTGAGGGGCTGTATAGAAAAAAATATCATGGGTCAGATCGATATTCCTTCTGCTCTGCTCATACCAATATTTCCTGAAGGATCGTGAGGCGCCTTCTTCCTGATAATTCATGCCGTTGAGGAGACTATCGAGCCTGGCCGGAGTAACCCAGGCCGGTGCGTCCGGATAATCAATGTAAATGGCAAGTCCCTTGAACTTAAGGTTGGAATCAGTGGGGCTCTGTGCAAAGCTGCTTATTTGCCGTGCACTAAAAACGAAAAGAAGAAAGAGCCTGTTGTTTTTCATGTAATCAATGTTCATTAACTCGGGGTCTTTTATCACTGGATTTAAAGAAACCTCTGTAAATCAAACCTACACATCAACCGGTGAGAAAAGGTAACTGATTTTATCCGATGTTGGCATAAAATTGCCCGCGATCCGCAACAGGCACTTTTGCCTCCCAATAGAATGGAAAATCAAGGATTAGCTGCAGAGATAGATCTTATCCCCTGGAGAGGAGCTTGATAACCCTTGCCGCCCACAGCCGAAAAATCAAAAAGGCAAAAAAAAAGGCTGCCTCAACCGGGCAGCCTTTTTTCAACTATCAACTAAAACTACTTTACATATTCATACCCCATGATCTGGGCATCATTGAAGGTGGTGAGTTTGTTGGTCACCATCAGATCATAGATCATGCTATTGGCTCCGAAGAGTAATGATTTGGCATCATAACCCAGCAAACGGAGGTAAGCCGCCATGAAGGCACTGGTTTGTCCTGAATAACAATAGACGACAACCGGCTTATCGATTGGCAGGGTTTTCAGACTGGTTGCCAAACTGATGGAAGCTTTAGGTTCATATTGAATGGCACCCGGGATATGCCCCAATGCATAATGAGCAACTGGCCAATAGTTAACAATATAATAACCAGTCAGATTGTCGAAAACCGCTTTGTTGGTAACGGTAGCCGGAGTGAACCCTTCCGTCAATAATGCAGACACACGGGCTTCAAGAATCTCCTGACCCGTGGTTTTTCCAGTGGTCAAGGTTGGCATGGCACCTGCTACTGCTTTTTCGGTGGCAGTGGTAGTAAACTGGGCTGCATAGGTGTTTCCTGCGGCAACGGTGTTTTTCCATTTGGCTGCGAAATCAGCATTCCAGGCACACATTCCCCATTTCATCGAGAATACTTTGGAATAACC
>JBBQOG010000410.1:0-3277 GCA_038330665.1 Bacteroidales bacterium | reverse complement strand
CCTTCAGTGTGGTTCCGTTTTTCGATCCCGGCCCCTGGGGCGGACAGTGGATGAAGGAAAATTGCCATCTCGACCCTGCAGCAGAAAATTATGCATGGTGTTTCAATTGCGTTCCGGAAGAAAACAGCCTTTTACTGAAATTCGGAGAGGATGTGATTGAAGTGCCTTCCATCAACCTGCTTTTCCTGGATCCGGTCAATCTTTTGGGAAAAAATGTGTTCAGCAGGTTCGGCGATGAATTCCCCATCCGGTTCGACTTCCTCGATACATTCGGCGGCGGAAACCTGAGTCTGCAGGTCCATCCGCTCGAACGGTACATCCGTGAGCAATTCGGAATGGATTACACGCAAGACGAAAGCTATTATATGATGGACGCCAAACCGGGCGCCACCGTTTACCTGGGACTAAAATCAGGAGTCAATCCCACAGAAATGATACAGGAGTTACATGAGGCCCAAGCCGGTACGGCTCCTTTTGATGCCGAAAAACACATCCAAATCTGGCCGGTAAAAAAACATGATCATTTTCTCATCCCTGCAGGTACGGTACACTGTTCCGGAAAAGATTGCATGGTACTGGAAATCAGTGCAACACCCTATATATTTACTTTTAAATTATGGGATTGGGGCCGAATGGGAATGGATGGAAAACCACGGCCAATCAATATTGAACACGGCGAAAAAAACATTCAGTGGGACCGGACAACACGATGGACCCGGGAAAATCTGGTTAATCACATTGAAAAAATTGCGGAAGGTGAGGGTTGGACCGAAGAACGCACCGGCCTGCATGAACTGGAATTCATCGAAACACGAAGGCACTGGTTTACCGGCCAGGTTACTCACCATACCAATGGCGGTGTTAATGTGATATGCCTGATAGAGGGCGATGCGGTTCAGGTCGAAAGCCCTTCGAATGCTTTCAGTCCCTTTTGTGTGCACTATGCAGAAACGTTTATTGTGCCGGCTTCGGTGGGTGAATACACCATCCGGCCGTATGGCGAAAGCGTAGGAAGCCTTTGTGGCACTTTAAAAGCTTTTGTGAGATCGTCTACTCTTTGAGCACCTCCATGCCCACGATTAAATCGCCCACTTCCAGCTGATTCACCACTTCCATGCCTGCAATCACAAATCCGAAGTTCGTGTACCTTGCATCCAGGTGAGGTGTGGCAGAATGCGTGACATACCACTGACTGCCCTCGGTGTCCTTGCCCGAGGAGGCCAAGCCAAGCGTACCGCCAACAAAGGGGGTGGGTGAGAATTCAGAACGAATCGTAAAATCCGGACCTCCCCACCCGTCACCGCGTGGACAGCCGTCCTGCATCACAAAATTCGGAACTACCCGGTGGATGGTGAAATTTTTATAGTATCCCGATTCTGCCATCTCCACAAACGCAGCACAGGTTCCGGGACACCAGTTGACATTAAGCTGCACCACAAATTCCCCCTTATTGGTTTTAACGGCCACCTTCTGTTTGGTCGACAACCGGCTGACTATTTGCCAGTTGATTGGATGATTATACAGGGGCGGTCCGGGCTGCAGTACCGGCTTGCCGTGGAGCCAGGCCAAGGTTTGGCCCACCTCGTTGAATGCCTCCATTTTGGCCAGTTGGTTCACCCTGACCAGCGCAGCCTCCAGAAAACCGGTATCGGTGATTTTTTCCTTATAATTCAGATCCGGATCGCGCAGAATAACAGACGCCAGGGCCACCAGGGCAGCATCTCCGGTTTGAATGGCCTTTTTAAATATCCGCAGGTATTCCGATTCCAGATCGGTACCTGCTAATGCGGCCGCTTTAACGGCATTCGCAAAATTCGGACTTTTCCGCATTCCGGTGATCGTTTCCAGGGCAGCGGTAGCCACAATAGGATTCCTGGCCGAATTTAACTGCTGCTCCGCAAAAGCATATTCAGCGGGATCGCAAACCAGCGCTTTTACATACCAGGCTTGTGAGGAGGGATTATCGGCAGTATTAACCGCATCAAAAATCATTTTTTCAAGCTTCTTCTGAAGGGAAGGTTTCCCCATGACCAGTTCCAGCGTTTTACCCAGAACCAGCGAGCGGCTTCTCCCATTCCGGATTTGGTCGATGCTTTTCAGCAGCACCGGAAGATCCGTATAAACCGCAAACCGCTGAACCGCCTCCGCCGCGGCCACCGACAAGTTAGGATCTGCACCTTCTACAAACCGAAAAACAGTTTTGGATGCCTTATTCCATGGAATCAACTGCATGGAATTCAATATATTCACTTTAACCCGATAATCCTCATCCGAGTCGAGGATGGTTTTTACCAATGGCCAGGCTTCCTCATCCTTTGCCCGGATAACGGCCTTGATCAGATTGGAACGGACCTCGCCGCTTTGTTCCTTCTGAAATAGGGCATCCATCTCTCCTGGCACCGTCTGCAGCCAGTCCATTCCGGCATACCGACCCAGAAAATAGGAGGCATAGATCATTCCGGCCGTACTGGTCCCGTCATTGATCAGCTTAAATATCCGCAAGTTACCTGTAACAGAGGTGATTCCCCGGATTCCGAATCGGAAGATTCCCATAGCCAGTCCTTCGGTTTCCTGAAAGGGAACATCCAATCCGGCAATGAAGTTCAGGTCGGCCTCACTTCCACATTTGCCTATCGCCTCAAAACACATTCCCCGCACCAGCGAGTTGGTCTCCGTTTCCAACATCTTCCTGAGCAAAGGGGTGGCTGCAGGTTCACCGGTTTGACCGAGCGCCCACACGCCCATCATCCGTACCCTTTCCATATCGGTATGCAAGGATGCAAAAATCGTGTCGGTCATGCCCTTGGGCTGCACACTCCCCAGGCAGAAAAGTGCCTCCCCGCGGTAATTCGGATCCTGATCCTGAAGGTAAACCAACAGTCCCTCCGCATCCCGACGATCGGCCAGGTCATGTATGTTCCTGATAATAGAGTCATTAAACTTATTCCCCACCTGTCCCGATACCGGCCATGCGAAAAGAGCCAATAGTACCGGGATTATCAATTTAATGCCTGAAATTCTTTTGAGGCACCAGCCTTTTGATCCAAACCTATCGTATTGATTCATATAGCGTTTGCAAAATATTTTTACGGATTAACAAATCAGAAAGTTTGTTATTGTTTCGGGTGGGATATACCCGGTTGCTCAGGAAAACATACAATAGTCCATTGGTGGGATCTGCCCACACAAAGGTCCCGGTGTACCCCGAATGACCGAAACTTTCCGGAGTAGCGGCCGGACAGGGATAAGAATCCTCGTAACTCAGGGTATCATTTCT
>JBBQOG010000409.1:0-3305 GCA_038330665.1 Bacteroidales bacterium | reverse complement strand
AGGGATATTCCGGGTATCCGTATCTTTTTTCAATACAATATTCTTCCATTCTGCAGGAATAGCAACCTCCACATAGTCACCGCCCCTGTCGATTGCTGCATTGTTCATAAGAACAATATTTTCACCCTTCATGCCGAATGATTTCTTGATGGCATCTTTCATCTGGGTTATAGCCAGGTCATAGGGAATCACGTTGGCAATCTTGAAGAATGCCGACTGCATGATGGTATTGGTTCGTCCGCCCAAGCCGATTTCTTCAGCGATCTCGGTTGCATTGATCGTATAGAACCTGATATTCTTTTCAGCCAGGGTCTTTTTAATATGATCGGGTAATCTATTCTTGGTTTCCTCCACGTCCCAGATTGAGTTGAACAGGAAAGTACCGCCGGGTTTCAGCCCTTTCAGCATATCATATTTATCCAGATAGGACGGAACATGGCAAGCTACAAAGTCAGGGGAATTAACCAGGTAAGGCGAACGGATCGGCTTATCTCCAAAACGCAGGTGTGAAGTAGTGAATCCACCAGATTTCTTGCTGTCATAAGCGAAGTAGGCCTGGCAATATTTTTCGGTGTTTTCGCCGATGATCTTGATCGAGTTTTTGTTGGCACCTACCGTACCATCCGCACCCAAACCATAAAATTTGGCCTGGAAGGTGCCTTTGGTCGACAGGTCGATATCCGGCAGGAGGGGTAAAGATTTAAAGGTAACATCATCAATAATTCCGAGGGTAAAGTCGTTTTTCGGCTCATTCATTTTGAGGTTATCGAAAACAGAAAGCACCATAGCCGGAGTGGTATCCTTGGAGCTTAAACCATAACGACCGCCGATGATCATCGGAGCATCCTTTTCATCGTAGAACAGGTTCCTTACATCCAGGTAAAGGGGTTCACCCGGTGCGCCTGGTTCCTTGGAACGATCCAGCACAGCGATTCTTTTAACGGATTTCGGGAAGATTTTCCAGAAATACTTGGCCGAGAAAGGACGGTACAGGTGACAGGTAATCAAGCCCACCTTTTCGCCCTTCGACATCAGGTAGTCGATTACTTCTTTGGTTGTTTCCGTAATGCTGGCCATGGCCAGTATAATATTTTCAGCATCGGGTGCACCGTAATAGGTAAATGGATGGTACTCACGACCCGTTAACTTGCTAAGCTCCTGCATATAATTTTCCACGATATCCGGAACTTTGTCGTAGAAAGGATTCGAGGCTTCTTTTGCCTGGAAGAAGATATCCGGGTTTTGAGCGGTTCCGCGGGTAACGGGATGTTCCGGGTTGAGTGCACGATCGCGGAATTCCTGCAAAGCCTGATAGTCGAGCAATGGAGCCAATTGTTCCTGATCCAGCACTTCAATTTTCTGAACCTCAGCTGATGAGCGGAAGCCATCGAAGAAATGGAGGAAAGGTACCCTCGATTTGATGGCTGCCAAATGTGCAACTGCTGCCAGGTCCATGATTTCCTGCACACTTCCGGTTGAAAGCATCGCGAAACCAGTTTGACGGGTGGCGTACACGTCGCTGTGGTCACCAAATATGGATAATGCATGGGCGGCGACCGAGCGGGCGCTGACATGGAAAACGGCTGGTAACAGTTCACCGGCCATTTTGTACATATTCGGGATCATTAATAAAAGTCCTTGCGAGCAGGTATAAGTAGAGGTTAACGCGCCGGCCTGTAAACTTCCGTGAACTGCACCTGAAGCTCCGCCTTCCGATTGCATTTCGGCTACGTGAACCGTTTCCCCGAAAATGTTTTTCCGGCCATGAGCTGCCCATTCATCCACATTTTCAGCCATCGTGGACGAAGGTGTGATCGGGTAAATAGCAGCCACTTCGCTAAACATATAAGCGATGTGCGAGGCTGCCTGGTTACCGTCACAGGTGATGAATTTCTTTTTTGACATGTTGATAATATTTATATAAGACAGAATTCCTAAATCGCGGGCAAAAATAACTATTTAAGAGGTAAAAATCAATGATAATTACCAGGTGAGCTATTCGCTGTTCATCGAAATCAGGAACTCCTCGTTGGTGCGTGTTCCGTTGAGTTTGTCCCTCATGAATTCAAGCGCTTCGGCCGGGTTCATGTCCGACAGATAGTTCCGGAGAACCCACATTTTGTTAAGGAAATCGCGTGAATGCAGCAGATCTTCCCTACGGGTGCTCGAACCCTGGATGTCAACTGCAGGCCAGATCCGCTTATTGGCGAGTTTCCGGTCGAGCTGCAATTCCATGTTACCCGTACCCTTGAATTCTTCAAAGATCACTTCGTCCATTTTGGAACCGGTATCGATCAGGGCGGTTGCCAGAATGGTCAGAGATCCGCCATTTTCAATATTTCTTGCCGCTCCGAAGAAACGTTTCGGCTTATGCAGGGCATTTGCATCGACCCCACCCGAAAGCACCTTACCGGAGGCAGGCTGAACCGTGTTGTATGCGCGTGCAAGCCTGGTGATGGAATCCAGCAGGATCACTACATCATGGCCACATTCGACCAATCTTTTTGCTTTTTCAAGCACGATAGTAGCCACGCGTACGTGTTTCTCAGCGGGTTCATCAAAAGTACTCGAGATCACTTCGGCATTTACGCCACGGGCCATATCGGTCACCTCCTCAGGTCGTTCGTCCACCAGCAATACCATCAGGTATACTTCCGGATGGTTTGCGGCTATTGCATTGGCAATTTCTTTTAACAGAATGGTTTTACCAGTTTTCGGCTGAGCCACGATCAGACCGCGCTGACCTTTACCCACCGGGCAGAACATATCCACGATGCGTGTCGACACGGTACAATCGGGGTGACTGGTGATATCAAACTTTTCATCCGGAAAAAGAGGCGTCAGGTAATCAAACGGCACCCGATCACGCACAAATTCCGGATCGCGACCGTTAATTTTCAGCACTTTGATCAGTGGGAAAAATTTCTCACCCTCTTTCGGCGGCCTGACGGTACCGGAAAGGGTATCTCCGGTTTTCAGCGCAAATAGCTTGATCTGGGATTGTGATACATATATATCATCAGGGGAATTGAGGTAATTATAGTCGGCCGACCGTAAAAACCCGTATCCTTCCTGCATGATTTCGAGCACCCCTGTGCTGGAAATATACCCATCAAAATCGTATGGTTCAGATTTCTTTGCTTCTTCGGCTTCCTTGGCTTCCTTGGCTTTCTGATCCTCGGGCGACTTTTCCCGTATAGTGATTTCCCGGGCTTTTGGCTGCATCGGTTTGCCTTCATCCTGTCCCTTGGCTGCACGAGGCTGACGGTTAAAACCCTGTGCCGGAGGCGCTGGGGCTACCGGGG
>JBBQOG010000408.1:0-3308 GCA_038330665.1 Bacteroidales bacterium | reverse complement strand
GGTGTGGAGGATGTGTTGGAATATCTGGATGAAAATTTTGATCCGGATTCCTCGAGCCGTGTGAAACTATTATATCTAGAAAGTATTCAGAAACCGGATAAGCTGCTGAAACATGCCTCCTCCCTCATCAGCAAAGGATGCAGAATTGCTGCGATCAAGGCGGGAAGCTCTGAAGCCGGCAGTCGTGCAGCTTCCTCACATACCGGTGCCCTGGCCAGTCCGGATACCGCCGTGGATGCTTTATTCAAAAAGGCGGGAATTGTGCGGTGTTACAGCCGGACCGAACTGGCAACCATGGGTGCATTGTTTATGCATTCAAGGCTGACCGGCAGCCGCCTGGCTATCATTACGCATGCAGGAGGACCGGCAGTTATGCTAACCGACGTGCTATCCGATGGCGGGCTGGAAGTCCCCCACCTGTCAGGACCGGTGGTGAGTCAGCTGCTGACCCGACTGCATCCCGGTTCATCCGTTTCAAACCCGATAGATGTGCTGGCAACCGGGGGAGTGGAACAAATGGAAGCCGTGATAGAATGTGTGGACAAGCAGCTTGATGAGATCGATGGGATGTGCATCATTTTCGGCAGTCCCGGGCTCTATTCCGTGGAACCGGTATACAGCCTGATCCACGAAAAAATGAAAACCTGCATCAAACCGATCTATCCAATATTGCCATCCACTTCGAATGCAAGTGAAGAAATCGAACAATTCCTTTCGCACGGAAGAATCAATTTCCCTGATGAGGTTCTGTTCGGCCAGGCAATGGTTAAAGCCTGGAAAACCGGTCAGCCGTCATTGGAAGGACCGTTGCTTTCTGCGACTTCCCACACGGCTATCCGAAAATTAGTGGACAGCTTCAGTGATGGATACCTGGCTCCGGCGCAGGTTCAGCTGCTGCTGGATGCGGCGGGAATTAACCACGCACCCGAAAGGGTGGTGAACAGTTATGAAGAAGCCGTCAGCGCTGCCCTTACACTCGGATTTCCAATCGTCATGAAGGTTGTGGGGCCGGTTCATAAAACGGATGTAGGAGGAGTTTTACTGAACCTTGCCAATCATGAGGAGGTGAATTCCGCCTTCGACCGACTGATGTCGATTGCCGGAGCCACGGGTGTGCTGTTGCAACCCATGCTCAAGGGCCGTGAGCTTTTTGTGGGTGCCAAGCGGGAAAATCCTTTCGGTCATCTCATCATGATCGGACTGGGCGGTATATTCATTGAGGTGCTGAAGGATGTTCAATCCGGGATTGCACCCTTGTCACGTGCAGAGATCGGAAACATGATCGACGGGCTGAAAAGCCGTAAATTGCTCGAGGGTGTTCGTGGGCAGCAGGGCGTATCGATCGAGAAATGGATCGACCTGATAACGGGGGTCTCCGGACTGGTCGCGGCGGCTCCGGAGATCGCTGAAATGGACCTGAATCCTGTGATGGGGCTGAAAGATAAAGTTGTTGCGGTGGATGCCCGGATAAGAATCGAAAAGTAACCCCGAAATTTATATTTTTGCATAAACATTATTAAGCGATGGATAAAATAGCAATACTTTATGGTCCTTCAGGTGGAAACACCGAGAAGGCCGCCCGTTTGGTTGCCAAGGCATTTGGCGAAGGCATGACCGAGCTGATTCCGATCAAAGATGTTCAGGAGAATGATATTACACCCTACGGAAAGATTATTTTCGGCGGTCCCACCGTGGGTACCCATACCTGGTCGGATCCTAATCTGAAAAATGACTGGGATGTCTTTTTAACAAAACTCTATAAAATGGACCTGAATGGGAAAACTTGTGCGGTTTTCGGTTTGGGCGACCAGGTCAGCTATTCATTCAAGTTTGTGGATGATATCAGCGTGATTGCACAACATATTATTAAGTCGGGGGGTAAACTGGTTGGAATGGTGGACCCGCATGGTTACACTTTTGATGAATCCAAGTCTTTCCAGGATGGAAAATTTCTTGGCCTTCCGCTGGATGAAGACAATGAATCCGAACTTACCGAGGCCCGAATTAACAAATGGGTAGAATCTCTTAAAACCGAATTTTAAACGGGTCTGAATGAATTAAACGGTGACTTCGGTTGCCGTTTTTTGTTTTATACATTATGGTAATTGAGCGCCCCACTTATCTGATCAGCGAGGAAATCTGCCGAGCCAATATCCGCCGGATGGCAGAAAAAGCTCTACGGTCGGGGGTTGTTTTCCGGCCACATTTTAAGACCCATCAGTCCCTGGCTATCGGTCGCTGGTTTCGTGAAGCCGGAATTACCCGGATCACGGTTTCCTCCATCACTGCGGCAGACTATTTTTCCAAAGACGGCTGGGACGATATTACCGTTGCTTTTCCGGTTAACCTGCGGGAATTAGCCCGGATAAACGATCTGGCCGGCAGGGTGAACCTTGGCCTGCTTCTTGAACATCCGGAAGTGGCCGGAATACTGGCTAAATCACTTGAATATCCGGTGGATGCCTATATTAAAATTGATAGCGGTTATCATCGCACCGGCCTGGGACCGGATGAGATGCCGGTCATCAGAGAACTTGCATCTGCGCTAAAAGCGAACGATCTTTTTAGATTAGCCGGAGTGCTGACCCATGCCGGACATACCTATCAGGCTTCTTCTCCGGTTGAGGTCAGGAAAATTTATTCCTCTGCCTCACAGATTCTGAATACCATCGCTTCCGATTTGTCCGATATCGGGAACGGGCTGATTCGTTCGTGGGGTGATACCCCGTCATGCAGCCTGATGGATGAATTTTCCGGTGTGGATGAAATCCGGCCTGGAAATTTTATTTTCTATGACCTGATGCAGCATGCTTTAGGATCCTGCGAATTCAGTCATATTGCGGGGATTGCCGTATGCCCGGTGGTAGCGGTGCATTCCTCCAGAAATCAGGCTATTATTTATGGAGGAGCCATCCATTTGTCGAAGGAGTACCTCCTCGTCGACCACCGGAAAGTGTACGGACAGCTGGTTGAGGTGGATGAAAACGGATGGTATGATCCCATTCCGGATGCCTGGCTTATTTCCTTATCTCAGGAACACGGCGTGGTGGAGGCCCCTGCGCACGTGATCAGTCATTTGCACCCGGGTAAGTATATCGGGATTGTTCCTGTTCATGCTTGCCTGACAGCCAATTTGTTACAGGGCTATCAGCTGCTGGAAGGCGGATTTGCAGATTACCTGCCGGGAAATTGATTATTTTCATTTCCTGGATTCATAAAAATATTTATCTTGCTTGATGGTACAACACACACCTTTTGACCGCAAAATAGTCGGGGAACAGATCATTCTGTCACACCTGCCCGACCTC
>JBBQOG010000407.1:0-3315 GCA_038330665.1 Bacteroidales bacterium | reverse complement strand
AGTGATTTTTGACACAAACTTCAAAGGCGTCTCTTCTGGAGCTTACATTCGGCCGGCTCTGGATTTCATAACGGTTTTCCGATCCCGAAACCGGGTTAACCCAATCAATCGAAGGAATTTTCTGCAAAGCTGCCACCACTTCGTTTTTAGCAGCATCTTCAATGGTGAGCTTGAGCATTTCCTGTCCCTGAGCCTTCTTTCTTAAATTTTCCGGGGTCCCGTCAGCAACAATCTTACCTTTGCTGATGATCAATATACGATCACAGGTAGCTTCAACTTCTGCAAGAATGTGAGAGCTCAAAATGACGGTTTTTTCCCTTCCGATCGTACGGATCAGGTCGCGAATCTCAATTATCTGGTTGGGATCGAGTCCCGATGTGGGTTCGTCGAGGATCAGGACTTCAGGATCATGTATAAGTGCCTGTGCAAGTCCCACACGCTGCCGGTAACCTTTTGATAGTTCACCGATCTTCTTGTGTTTCTCGCCTTCCAGACCGCAAATTTTCACCATTTCCAGGATTCTGCCTTTTATCCGTGATTTATCGATACCCTGTATTTCGGCGACGAAACGCAGATAATCAATCACGGGCATATCGTTGTACAAGGGGTTATTTTCCGGGAGGTACCCGATTCTTTTTTTGATTTCTTCGGGCTGGTCCAACACACTGAATTCCCCTATGTGAATGTCTCCATTATTCGGGATCAGATAGGAAGTAATCATTTTCATAGTCGTCGTTTTTCCCGCACCGTTGGGGCCGAGAAAGCCGAGTACTTCACCGGTATGAACCTTAAAAGAGATACTATCCACAGCCCGCTGTGTTCCATAAATCTTTGTGAGGTTCTCAACAATGATGTCCATGGTATTTTAGTATTAATAATTTATCAGATCGGTTACAAATGAAGCAAATCACGACCTTATTTACATAGCCCGTTAATGGTTGTTAATGTACGTTAAGGAAAATTAACACAGAGATGGTGCACGGATGACGATTCTCTTGAACGCGGATAGCGCAGGGATCCGCGTTATCCGCGTGCATGGAAATCTTCAGCCACATTCACAATCTTTATCTCTAAAATCTCTCTACTCTTTTCCGTCACCCGGAAACGGTTGTCGATTCGCTGCCCCACAATCCAGACAATTTTTTCGCCACTGGCAAGGATCCAGGTTCGGTTCTTATGATCCCGGCTAACTTTCTGATCAATAAAAAAATCGCTCAGCTTTTTAGAATGGTCCATTCCAAGCGGATAAAAGAAGTCGCCGGCTTCCCATTTTCTCAGAATCAGCGGCAGATCCAGCAATGAATAATCCAGACAGGCTGTATACGGATCCCCGTAGGGTTGGAAAGTTTCATTTGCAAACACCCGGCATTGGATGTTAAGGGGAAGGTCTTCATCCGGTAACGCCGGGTCCAGGTAATATCTTTCATTATTGGCAGACTGCCGGATGCCCACGAGCAGGTATTGCCGGTCGACCAGCAGGGTATGGGTGCTGCTGGTAAAAATCTTGCCCGGGTTTCCTTCCGTTGAGCTCAAGATCCGGGAGATCTGTCTGCCATGGAATCCAAAAGGCTTCAGAATCTCAAACAGCAGCGTCTCCGGGTACTTCTCCTCCTTTAAAAGGCCCTTGTCGATTTTCAGATACTCTTCATCCGTATGGGTCAGGAATTCCTTTTTCTGTTGAATATACTCCTCGAAAATACCTGCGGCCTGCGTGAAATATAGCTGCTCTTTGGAGATCGTCTGTCTGACTGATGGGTTGATCTTTTCAAATTCCGGTATCACCACATTCCGGATCCGGTTTCTGACGTGTTTCGAATCCAGGTTGCTGGAGTCATGACGATATTCAATATTTCTCGAGGCCAAATAGTCGCTGATCTCATTCCGGTTGGTGAAGAGCATGGGGCGTATGATTTTTCCCTGCTGCGGGTGTATACCGGATAATCCTCGAATACCGGTTCCGCGGATCAGGTTGATAATCAGGGTCTCCATGGAATCATCACTGTGGTGGGCGACGGCAATGGCCCGGCTGCCGGTTTTGGCACGTACCTCCTCAAACCAGGCGTAACGCAGTTCCCGGGCAGCCATTTCAATGGATACTCCCTTGCGGGATGCGTATTCGACAGTCTGGAATTCTTTAACATCAAGGGATAGGTCGTATATCACGGCGATCTTCCTGACGAATGCCTCATCTTCGTCAGATTCGTCACCCCTGAGCTTGAAGTTGCAATGCGCAAGGATCATGCGTTGACCCAGCCTGGAAAGAAGATCAACCAGAGAGACAGAATCCCCACCTCCACTGATGGCTATAACCAATTGATCCTCAGGAAAAAATAAATTGTTCGCTTTTGAATAGTCAAGGAACCGGTCAAGCAGATCTGCCTTCATGTTACAGTCCGAGAACCTTTACCCCCTGTTCAAAATAAATATCTTTGGGAATACCCTTCTCATTTACCCGGTCAAGGTCACTTTGTAGCTGGGGAATGATCACTCCTTTTTCAGCAAGTAAGGACTTAACCCCTTCATAATCGCCATTACCCTGAAGGGTTATTATTTTGCCTGCCAAACTGTTGACTGCGGATTTCATCTGTTCGAAATTAACAGTATAAGTTCCTTTATCTGCATTCCGGGTAAAGGCGCCAGCTTCGCTGAAATAATTAAACTGAAGCATGTTGGCTTTGCCGTGGGCGTTTGAGGCACCAAACCGGACCGATCGGAACAAACCGGCAATGTAAGTGACATAATTGTCCATCAGGTCTTTTTCACCCATTTCACCCATGCCGGCAAGCTGCGATACCAGATATAACCCGAGTACGTCAGCCTTGGCTTCTTCTATTGCGCTATACTGATCGCTCAATACCTGCCTCACCGCGCCTTTCCCGTTCAGGGCGTTTTTGATACCGAGGCCGTGGGCCACCTCATGAAACATGATGTTCTCGAAAAATGCATTGAAAACCACATGTTTCCGTTGTGTTTCATCCATCAGCTCATTCGCGATAGGCACCAGGATTTTGTCAAATTTAGCCTGGATGGAATTCTTCAGCTGCAACTTACGGCTGCCTTTCTCAATCTGAACTTTCTCATCATTCGGAAGATTTATGGCAATGGTCTTACTTCCTGAATTGCAATCTCCTGCATAATAAATCGCATCATAAACTCCAAGATCTGAATCACTTCCAGGTGTTTCCGCTTTGTATTCCTCCGGTACGGGAAGCGATTTCTGCAATTGGGGAAGCAATTGGGCAAAACGGTCGAGCTTCTGGCTCCAAACCAGGTCCTTGATCAGAATGAATGATTCATGAGCGGCTTTATGACCAA
>JBBQOG010000406.1:0-3322 GCA_038330665.1 Bacteroidales bacterium | reverse complement strand
TCCGAATATTTCATCGGCACCCTCACCCGAGAGAACCATTTTGATACCCATAGATTTGATCACCCGCGCCATAAGATACATCGGTGTTGAAGCTCTTACAGATGTAACATCATAGGTTTCAATATGATAGATCACATCCCTGATGGCATCCAGTCCCTCCTCGATGGTGAAATGAATTTCGTGGTGAACTGTGTCGAGATGTTCAGCAACTTTTCTTGCCGCTGCTAAGTCAGGGGAACCCACGAGTCCGACCGCAAAGGAGTGCAACCGGGGCCACCAGGCTTCCTTTTGATCGCCCGATTCCACGCGCTTACGGGCATACTTGGCAGCGATGGCCGATATTACTGATGAGTCGAGTCCACCCGATAACAATACCCCGTAAGGAACATCAGACATTAACTGACGGTGAACTGCCTGCTCAAGGGCATCGTGCAGCGCGTCCAGGTCGGTATGATTTTCCCTGACCGCTTCATACTCGGTCCAATCTCTTTGATACCATTGGGTTACCACCCCCTCCGGACTGTAGTAATAGTGTCCGGGCAGAAATTCTTCGATCTTAGTACAGACCCCTTCCAGCGCCTTCAGCTCTGATGCCACAAAAAACTGCCCGAATTTATCCCACCCCATATATAAAGGGTTGATGCCGATCGGATCCCTGGCGATCAGGTAGCAGTCCTTTTCTTCATCGTACAGGGCAAAAGCAAAGATGCCGTTCAAATCTTCAAGAAAATCTTTTCCCTTCTTCCGGTAAAGAGCCAGAATGACTTCACAATCAGAATGCGTGGTAAAGTGGTAGGAGCCATTCATAGAGGCCCGGATCTCCTGGTGGTTATAAATTTCACCGTTTACCGCAAGGATCAGTTTCCGGTCTTCACTGTATAGCGGCTGCCGGCCCGATTCGGGATCCACGATGGACAAGCGCTCATGCGCCAGAATAACTTTTTCACTGCTATAAATCCCCGACCAGTCGGGACCCCTGTGCCGGATCTTTTTCGACATATCGAGTACCTGGGTTCTCAGCTCTCCCGAAGGAAATTTTAATTCAAATGCACCTACAATGCCACACATAGTATATCTGTTTATTTATTGATGGTAAAAATATCAAATTGGTGATAAACTAAAACAAATGATATGAATTAGCTTACAAATTGTAATCAAATAATCGAAATAGTTGCTATTCTTACAATTATTCAGATTCAAATCCCACTGAATTACTTAAAGATTGAAATTTTCCCTGGATGTGGGCGGTATG
Organism: Bacteroidales bacterium; assembly: GCA_038330665.1. Taxonomy (GTDB): domain Bacteria; phylum Bacteroidota; class Bacteroidia; order Bacteroidales; family UBA12481; genus UBA12481. The sequence continues at coordinate 2,070 of JBBQOG010000406.1, read as the reverse complement.
GTTCGATTTCCAGTTTCAGGCGATTGAATGATGTATAAAGACATTGAATTTCGGCAAATATTCCAGTTAATTTGCAGAATATAAAAAACTGACAAAATGATTGACCTGTCCGGTATATTTCCTCCGATTCCGACGCCATTTGACCCTGCCGGGGATTTGGAAATCGCTCGTTTTCAGCAGAACCTGATTCATTTATCACAATTTGATCTCGCCGGATTTCTGGTTTTAGGTTCTAATGGTGAACCGGTGATGGTTTCGCATCAGGAGAAAACGTTGATTTTCGAAGCTGCCCGGAAAGCGATTCCAAGTTCAAAGCTTATGCTGGCGGGTACCGGAGGCCAGTCGACCCGTGAAACGATTGAGCTGACTCATTCCGCTGCGCAATCGGGCGCGGATGCGGCTGTTATTCTGAACCCTTTCTTTTATAAGGGATTGATGACCAGGGATGCTCTGGTCCGGCACTATTACCTGACTGCGGATCAGTCTGCCATACCGGTGATAATTTATAATATGCCGGCCAATACCGGGATTGATATGAACGCGGAAACCATTCTGGAAATCTCGGAGCATCCGAACATTATCGGACTAAAGGATTCAGGGGGTAACCTTGCCAAGATGGGCGAGATCATTGCGCGTGCCAAACCCGGTTTCCAGGTTCTGGCCGGATCGGCGGGATTCCTGTTTCCAGCCCTAACTATAGGTGCAGCGGGTGGGATATTGGCTCTTGCAAACATTGTCCCCCAATCGTGTATTGACCTCCATAAATTATACTTAAGTGGGGAGGTTGAAAAGGCGCGTTTGCTTCAATTGAGTCTGATCCGGCTTAATAATATGGTTACCCGGGAGCATGGGGTCCCGGCGCTCAAAGCGGCGATGGATCATCTGGACCTTTATGGCGGTCCCTGCCGGGAGCCGGTCATGCCTCTTGCCGCTTCAGTCAAAGAACAAGTTATATCACTTTTACAAGCCTTGAAATGAAACAATTACCGACGCGAAAACTTCTGATGATCCCGGGTCCGATTGAGTTCGAACCTTCCGTTTTGCAAGCGATGGGAAATGCCACCACCAGCCATGTGTCACCTGGTTTTATTGAGACTTTCGGACATTCTCTCGAGATGATGAAGAGCGTGTGGCAGTGTCCCTCCGGGCAACCATTCATTCTGGCAGGATCAGGAACCTTGGCCATGGATACGGCTGGATCAAACCTCATTGAACAAGGTGAAAAAGCGCTGGTCATTTCTTCAGGATATTTCGGTGAACGATTTGCGGATATTCTTGCCCGGTATGGCGCGAATGTCAAAATCCTCCGGGCCGAACCCGGCAAGGTGGTGGAATGGGACGAAATTGACCGGGAACTTAGCAACGACCAATATAAATTGATGGTTATGACTCATGTGGATACCTCTACCGGGGTCCTGGCTGATGCAGAGTGGTTAGGAAGGTTAGGTCAAAAGTATGGCGTGCTTACCATTCTTGATGGCGTTTGCTCTGTGGCGGGTGAAGAAATCCGACAGGAGGAGTGGGGAATCGATGTGGTGATCACGGCCTCGCAAAAAGCAATCGGTGTTCCGCCGGGCCTTGCGCTGCTTGTGGCATCACCTGCCGCCATGAATGCCTGGCGCAACCGGAAAAGTCCGGTTGGATCCTATTATTCTGATTGGTCGAACTGGTTGCCGATCATGGAATCCTATTCCAACCGCAAACCCTCCTATTTTGGTACCCCGGCAGTGAATCTGATTGCTGCACTCGAGGTAAGTTTGAAAATTATCCTGAACGAAGGTCTTGAAGTCCGATTTCAAAGGCATCGTGCTACCGGTGAAGCTTTTAGGGCAGGGATCAAGGCGCTGGGATTGGGACAAATTCCTGTCAGCGACACGCACGCCTCCAATACTTTGTCTGCACCATTTTTTCCCGACGGTATTTCGGGACGCGACCTGATCTCCGCGATGTCGGATGCCGGGGTCGTAGTGGCTGGTGGCCTTCTGCCCGGAATCAAGGATAAATACTTCCGGATCGGTCATATGGGATCGGTTAACCGGGCAGATATTTCCGCCACCATGAGTGCCCTGG
>JBBQOG010000405.1:0-3322 GCA_038330665.1 Bacteroidales bacterium | reverse complement strand
ATTGAATAAAGGGACCGGTATTACCATTGAAATCAATTGATTCCTCCGGATTAAACATCATCGTTTTTTGCGGATCCACCTTCAACATGTAATATTTAAGCGCCCCCAAAGCGATCCTGTGATTCACCAAATCCTTCTCATCTGCCGGAAAATCCCCGAGTTTCCCTAATTCCAGTGAAACTTTTCCAGCCGTATCAATCATTTCCTGAATCAGGTCATCGGCATCCACCACAGTACCCTCCCGCGATTTCATCCGGCCATGCGGTAGTTCCACCATCCCGTAGGATAAATGATACAACTTATCGGCCCACTCGAATCCGAGTTTTTTCAGGATGAGCTTGAGTACCTTAAAATGATAATCTTGCTCATTACCAACTACATATATATGACGATCGAAATGAAATTCTTCGAATCGCTGATGTGCAGTTCCCAAATCCTGGGTCATGTACACACTGGTCCCATCCGACCTGAGCAGAAGCTTCTGGTCAAGTCCGTCGCCGGTCAGGTCCGCCCAAACAGATCCATCCTCTTTCCTGAACAGCACATTTGAGGTCAAACCGGAGGTAACCAGATCCTTTCCCAATTTATAGGTTTCCGATTCATGGTAAAACTTGTCGAAGGCCACGCCAAGCTTTTGGTAGGTTTTTTCGAAACCGTCATAAACCCAGCCGTTCATTTTGGTCCACAAGTCAATGGTTTCCGGATCCCCATTTTCCCACCGGAGCAGCATATCCTGAGCTTCCTTTATCAGCGGTGCCTCAGCTTTGGCCTTCTCCTCAGACAGTCCTGTTGACATCAGATCCCTGATTTCAGCCTTGTATTCCTTATCGAACCGGATATAAAAGTCTCCCACCAGCTTATCACCCTTCATTCCGGATGAGGCCGGCGTGATTCCGTCGCCCCATTTTTGCCAGGCGAGCATTGATTTACAGATATGGATACCTCTGTCGTTTACAAGGTTCACCATTTTCACCTGATTGCCTGCCGCCGAGATGATCTGCGAAACGGCAAATCCAAGCAGGTTATTCCGGATATGTCCCAGATGAAGCGGCTTATTGGTGTTGGGAGAGGAATATTCCACCACTACTACCGGAGATTGCTCGGTCACCGGCTTGTGCCCGTATTCGTGTACTTCGGCGATCGAATTAAAGAATCCAATCCAGAATTTATCGGATAAAACCAAATTTAGAAAACCCTTAACGACCTCAAAATCTGAAATTTCGGGCAGGTTATCTTTCAGAAATCCACCGATTTCCGTTGCAGTTTCTTCAGGTTTTTTATGTGAAATACGGGTTAGTGGAAAAGTAACCACTGTATAATCCCCTCGCTGATCTTTTCGGGTACTTTGTACCTGGATATTTTCAGGGGTTTCCGCGGTCTGATACAACTCCCTGATAGCCTGAACCGTTAAGCGGGCAATACGATTTTCAATGCGCTCCATCTTTACAAATTAAGAGCCGCAAAGATAATAAAGATCATGCAATGTGGCTGATTGAACCAAGTTTGTACAGATCAAGAAGTAACAGTGAGGGATTTCGCCCGCAAAGTTTCTTTTCAAGGCTTTTCCTGCGATACCTGAACCAAATGGCCAACAAATGCAATACAAAAAGACGCTTGAGCTTAATCCAGAAAGCCAGCAGTTTGATGTCATTCACATCCTCGGCAGGGATCAGATTCCGGTTATAGAGCAGGCAAAGGTTGGCCGCGGATTCGCGGCTTTTATCCAGGAATATTCCGGAGGGTTCCAATCCCAGATGCAAAAGTCCATTATCAAGATGAATAATTCCGGTTCCCTTTTCACGCAGCCGGATACCAAAAACGGTATCTTCATGGCCGTAGCCCTTGATGGACTCATCGAACCGGATCGCACGAAAAACCACTGCCGGTATCAAAAAATTGAAAGTTGAGAAGGATTTCCATGGGCGTCTTTGGCGGATAGCCGCATTTATTTGTTCGCGGACGCTGCCAAATTTCCACCTCAGCATAAAATCGGGATTTTCCGGCGGCTCAGGCGAATAAAGGGTCCCTCCGCATAAAACAGTATCCGCGGCCAGGTTATCGAGGTATTTGTTGATGAAGTTTTCGTCTGCCATGCCCGCATCCCCATCAATAAACAAGAGGTACTCGAACTTTGCCCGGGAAGCCAGGAAATTTCGGTTGGCACTTCTTCCAAGCGGTTTTTGACGACCAAAGTATTCCACTCCGGCAGTTTGGCGGAGTATTTCAGGTAGGTTTTCAGGGTGGGTACGAATGCTGTCATCACTGATCAGAATTTCCCAGGGTTTACCGCAATTTTTCAGCAGAAGAGATAGCGATTCAACCAGGCAGGTGGGATTCCAGTCTTTAACAGGGATCAATACCGACAGCATAAACAAATCATTTCGCCAAATATAATCAATGTCTCCCTATCTTAGCGGCAAATAATCAGATGATGAAGTCTATTGGATTTGCCGCGCTCCTGACCTATGCACTACTATCCGGTGAAGGAAAACTGGTGGCACAAGGCATGCAGTTAACAGTTTCAGTACCAGACCTTCCGGGCAAAGAGATCATTTTATCGCACCGGCTGGGATTTAAGTTTTATACCGATGACACCGTTGTCGCGTCAGATAAAGGGGTTGTCATATTTGAAGCTGAGAAAATGCTTCCGGAAGGAATGTATCAGGTTGTTTTTCCGGACAAGAAATTTGCCGAGTTCTTTCTTGATGGGAATCAGACTTTCCGCATTTCATTTCCTTCCTCGAAAGCACCTGAAAGTATCACCTTTAGTGGCAGTCCCGAAAACAGCCGGTTTCACGACTGGCAGAATAAGCTGGCCGCCAGTCGCAACCGTTCCATGCAGATTCAGACGCGATTGAAAAAAGGAGGACTCTCCGCCGATAGCTCACGGATCTTGAACCAGGAGCTGCAGGGTATACAAAAGTCCAATGATCAGCTGTGGGATTCCGCCATCAATGATCTGGCAGGAACACTTCCAGGCAAATTCATCAACGGCCTTAAACCCGTGAAAATACCGGCTTCCTTAGGTCCAAGAAATTCGCCGGCCAATCAGGAAAGGCAATATCAGTATTTGAAAGATCATTTTTTCGACGGGGTTGATTTCACCGACCCCAGGCTTCTCAGGACTCCCCTGCTGGAAACAAAGCTCGACCAGTATTTCAAGCAACTCGTTCCACCGGTTGCTGACAGTATCATTTCGGATGTTAAAAGGGTCATTAATCGGTCCGTCCCCGTCCCTGACGTCTATCAGTTTGTCGTTCAGTATCTTTTTAATTTGTATTCGGAAACACAGATTATGGGTACCGATGCGGTTTATGTATAC
>JBBQOG010000404.1:0-3324 GCA_038330665.1 Bacteroidales bacterium | reverse complement strand
CAAAAAAACACACCCATAGAGGAGTTTTTCAGATCCTGTTGATTCAGTGAGCTTTCCTCAAATGTTTTTTATGACCGTGGAGATCATTTTGAAACGCTCCGTGGCCTTGATGGTGTTCATTTGATTCGCCGGAACGATGATCCCGTTCCCTTTTACCAATATCCTGGTTTCACCATCCATGAAAATCTCAGCAGTTCCATCAATGATCTGGATGAAATTGTCGAATGGGGAAACTATTTCAGTGATTTCCTCCCCTTCATCCAGGGCGCTGACTGTGACAGTGCCCGTTGTTTTCTTGAGTACCGTCCGGCTCAGGACGGCATTGGGGACATATTCGATATTTTCAACCTTGGTAGGTATTTTGGGCTGGAAATAGTATGGTTTATTCATCTTTCTTCCTTTACCGCGTTCCTTATGGATCGGATTTTTTGAAAATGTGCGGGCGAAAACCCGGTAACATCCAGGAATTGCCGTTTCAATTCGGCAATGCTGTTGTAATTCAGTTGATAAGAAATCTCCTTGAGATCCAGGTTGTAATACACGATCAACTCCTTCACGCGCTCTATCTTATGCATGGCATAATAGTTCTCGATGGTTGTACCTTTGATATCACAAAAAAGATTGGCGAGGTAAGCATAATCATGGTTCAGTTTTCTGCTCATGTATTCCGGCAGGTCTGCCCTGAGCTGCTCTTCGCCATAATGAACCGATTCCACGATGATGTTGCTGATTTTTTCGATCAGCAGGCTCAGTGTCTCATTCACCAGCTCGAACCCGGATTTTTTAAGTGCGGCTCCCAGTTTTTCCCGTTGTTCGGGGGAGATAACCTCCCTCATTCTAACCTCGCCCGGCATTACGGTTGACCGGTATAGTGACAGGTTTTCGAGTTCCGACTTTACTACCATCTTGCATCGTATGCATACCATGTTCCTGATGTAAAGTTTCATTGTTTAGTTTTTACTCGTAACCGCTTTTGATGATGGTGGAAATCATTTTGAAACGCTCGTTGGCCTTCACGATATTTGAGGTGTGAGCCGGTATGATAATGGACTGACCGGTATCAAGGTAAACGGATTTTCCATCGATGACAATTTCAGCCTGGCCGTCGATGATCTGTACAAAGGTATCGAACGGCGATATTTTTTCTGTTAAATCCTCCCCGGTGTCAAAAGCCACCGCGCTGACGTTGCCCGTTGACTTTTTAATAATCGTTTTACTGACCACGGAATTGGGTACATATTCGATTGTACGTTATGTAAATATTTGTGAATAAATACTCCGATTGGATTATTGTCGGTTTTTCTTCACCTGTTCATCAATCAGTTTCACCAGCTCAATACCCCTGGGACCATAACAATGCGGTTTTGCCCTCCCGTATTCAATTCGCCCGTCGAAAAACGGATCGGTTGTCTTCTGAAGAAACCCATCGAACAACTCCATGGCATCATTCAGGTAAAATGAATCCATGTCGCCGGTATACAGGAACAGCTTTCCCTTCAGGTCATTGCCGATGGTGGCATAATTGGTCTGCACATAGTCATTCAAATCATATTTTCTCCACTGTGCAGCAACCGCATGATCAATTTTACCCGTTCGCTTATCCCACACCCGCATAGGATATCCATCGGGACCAATCGGACTGAATGCTGCCTCCCAGATATCCCACTGTCCGCCCGACCGGCTCTTATCACCCACTACCAACTCATACAGGTTTTCATTAGCCATGGTCGACCGGATATTTCCATCGGGCCTTCGCGTGTTCGGTCTTTCGATCCGGTTCCATTCATTATCAATATAATAGGCATTTTCATCTTCATAAATATTCACAATCTGGTGATAATGAAAATCTACCGGATCGGCGCAAGAGGAAAACACCCCTCCGTAAAAATCCGGATGAAAAATCTGCTGCGCCAGGGAAATCCAGCCTCCGGTAGATCCACCGGATAATATGCGGGCCCAGGGCTTCCGGATAATTCGGAACGTATTTTCCAGCAAGGGAATCAACTCCTGATTTATTGCATCATCATACGGTCCGACATTTGGGGAATTAACCGCATAGGAATCATCATAATACGGGCATGGATGCAAAATATTGATTGCAATTAACGGTGGACAGCTATCCGACATCCAGAAATCAGTAAAGCCCGGATCGGCACGGCGGGAGACAGTTTCAGGTCCCGACGGATCCCTGAAACCGTAGGGCACGCCCAGTCCGAAGTGGCCATGTTGATAATTAACAGGATAATATTCCTTCGAATTTGTATCGTATCCATTTGGCAACAGCACCGTGGCCCCGAGATACATCGGCTGGCCCCAGAAATCAGACAGCAGCTTGCTTTGAATGCGTATCCGCTTCACCATCTTCGTATCTTCTGGAACAGAAACCGGCGGGTTTACCTGGTCACAGATCAAATCGACCACTCCCGGCTTTGAAGGATCCAGAAACACCTTTTTAACGGAGCTGTAGAGGTTCCCCTCCCCGCGTTGCCAATTCTGGCCCTCCCATTGATCATTATGCATCCACAACGTATGTCCGTCGGATCGCTTAAATTCGGTATACAAATTGATAAATCCCTGTACATAATATTCACCAGCCGGGATATCCCGGATACTTTCGAGCGGATACCCGAACACTTCTCCGTCGATCAGCGCAGTTTCTCCCGCAACCAAGCGATCAACATTCTTACCCCAGAAAGGGACTCCGCTCTCGCCAACCTGCTGGCGTGGCTCCCGCCGGTCATTACGGGATATCATCACGTACACCCTCCCGGTAATTTCAGCCGGATGGATCGACTTGTCGAATGCAACACTGAATTTTAATCCAGGGGAAACGGCCTGCTGCGACTGTCCCTGATTTACGGGCAACAGACAAAGGAATAAAACAAGTACAAACAGGGGGATTTCTCGCTTCGCCATGATAAATGGAATTAAATGAATGAATACACAACAAAGTTATAGAAGATTATCAGTGGGCACGCATGACCAGTTACCGAATATCAACCTATCACTGAAGGTCATTAAGGGAAATAATTCAGTTAAAGAAAAAACAACCTCGTTTCCCTCAGCGAATCGCATACGTGTAAAGAAAATCCCCATGGCGGATATAGAGCCTGCCGTCGCAAACTACCGGATGTGCCCAGCTTAATCCTTCGCCACCGGCAGGAATTTTAAATGTGCTGATGACATCAAATTTCTCTGATGAGGGCTTGACCAATCCAACCAGTCGGTCGATACTAAGTGTATAAAGATTCCCATCAGCATAGGTGAGCGAGCTTTTCCCGGTTCCCTCGTCAATATATTTCAGGGCCCCGGTCTCCCAGTCGA
>JBBQOG010000403.1:0-3325 GCA_038330665.1 Bacteroidales bacterium | reverse complement strand
CCATCAACTCTGGCGTGAAGGACATACGCGACGTGATAGACAAAGCACAGAAAACAAAATTTTTCGGTGCACCCTCCCCCATTTTATTCATCGATGAAATTCACCGGTTCAGCAAATCCCAACAGGATTCATTGCTGGGTGCGGTTGAACAGGGAACCGTGACACTAATAGGGGCCACAACTGAAAACCCCTCCTTTGAGGTAATATCCCCATTACTAAGCAGATGCCAGGTTTATGTGTTAAGGCCACTTGAGCAGAAACATCTTATCAAGCTATTAAACAGATCACTAACAGATGATTTTGAATTGCGGACACGGAACATCAAACTTGATGAAACCGAGGCCCTGCTTCGCTTTTCCGGTGGTGATGCACGGAAGCTTTTCAACGCACTGGAACTGGTGGTCCAGTCGACTCCCACCGACCCGGTCGTGCTGACGAATGACATGGTTACCCGGAAGATTCAGGAAAACATCTCCTTATATGACAAGAATGGAGAGTTGCACTATGACATCATTTCGGCATTTATTAAATCACTGCGTGGATCCGATCCGAATGCGGCGGTTTACTGGCTCGCCCGTATGATTGAGGGAGGTGAAAAGCCGGAATTTATAGCCCGGAGATTGTTGATATTTTCATCAGAGGATATTGGTCTGGCAAATCCCAATGCACTGTTACTGGCAAATGCCTGTTTCGATGCGGTTCATAAGATCGGATGGCCGGAAAGCAGAATTATCCTCTCTGAAGCCACCGTTTACCTGGCTACCTGCCCGAAAAGCAATTCTACCTATAAAGCCATTGGTGACGCACAGGCACTGGTTTCGCAAACTGGCGACCTTCCTGTTCCCCTGCATCTCAGAAATGCTCCGACTAAACTGATGAAAGAGCTGGGTTACGGAAAGGAGTACCAGTATCCGCATGATCACAAGGATCGCTTTGTGGAAGATGATTACCTCCCGGAAAAAATAAAAGGTACTCAGATCTGGTCACCTGCCGAAAATCAAAAAGAACACGATATCCGGGAAAAAATGAAGAAATTATGGGGTGATCGCTATGATTACTGAACAAGAAATAGAAAAACAATGAATCCCATTCAACCAAATTCACACAACTTACTTCCATTTAAAGATGAAAGCAGGTTGCTTTTAATAGCAGGTCCCTGCGTGGTGGAAAACAGGGAGGTGGTTTTTGAAACCGCTGCTGCCCTGAAAAAAATAGCCGAAAAATTAGGTATCAACCTGATTTTCAAATCGAGCTATAGAAAAGCAAACCGGACCCGAAGCGATTCATTTACCGGGATCGGTGATGTTGCGGCACTCGGAATCCTTGCGGAAGTGCGCCGGGAATTGGGAATTCCGGTAATCACGGACGTACATGAATCCGGCGAAGTGGAACAGGTTGCAAAGTATGTGGATGCCTTGCAGATCCCTGCATTCCTTTGTCGCCAGACCGATCTGATTCAAGCCGCAGGCCGGACAGGAAAACCGGTTAACCTTAAAAAAGGTCAATTCCTGGCTCCATCGGCCATGAAATATGGCGTGGAGAAAATTCTGGAAACCGGAAACCATCAAATATTCCTCACCGAAAGAGGATCCAGCTTTGGATATGGAGATCTGGTCGTCGATTTCAGATCCATCCCTCAAATGAAACAGTTCGGTTTTCCGGTAATCCTCGATATCACGCACAGTTTGCAGCAACCCAATCAACCGGACGGAGTCACCGGCGGACAACCAGAGCTCATTGAAACCATTGCCCGTGCCGGTATCGCTGCAGGGGTAAATGGCATTTTCATGGAAACTCATCCAAACCCGTCAGCGGCATTATCTGACGGGGCCAATATGCTCCGGCTTTCAAAAGCTGAAAAACTGATTACCAGCCTTCTGGATATCTATAAATTAGTCCGGAATCTGGACTCTATATGATTCTTTAAATGATGAAATTATTTAAATGGCTGATTTTCTGTTTGGCGGTTACCTCTTTCGGGCAAGGGCGCGCTCAATCCCTCAGTGAAATTCTGGCCCGTTATGAAACGGCAAGTGGATTTAATAACAGACTTAAAATCAATACACTTACTTCTATCGGGAAAATGACCCAAATGGGTAATACGCTACAGATAAGTATTATACAAAAAAGACCCAATAAGTACCGTTTTGATGTACATCTGGATGACGGACGCATTACCCAGGCCTTCGATGGCATCCAGGGCTGGACCTATAACCCCTATGCCGGACCCGATACGTTAGTACTGGAGGGGCCTGAACTCGCACAGATCCAAGAATCTTCCGACTTCGATGGCATTCTGCATACCTATCGGCAAAAGGGTTTTACCATTCAGCTGGAAGGTATTGTAAAAGTAAATTCTCAGGATGCCTGGAAAATAAAAATCCGGAAACCGACGGGGGAATCCATGAATTTCTTCATTGATGCTAAAACATACCTGGTGATCAAATCGGATGTGGGTCTGCTCATTAACCGGATGCCCTACGTGGCAGAATCATTCTTCGGGGATTTCAGAAAAATCAGCGGTATGGTAGTACCCTATTTCATCCAGAGCCGGAATGGCGCCATGATTACAGAAACACGGATCGATACGGTCCGGATCAATGAACAAATGGAAGATTATTACTTTCAGTGGAAGCATCCAAAACAATAAAGTTCAATTACTTAAAAGTGAATTTCGCTTAAGTATACTTCGTAATGGATTGACAATTCTGACCAGAATACTATACTTGTCGGTGATGATCTCAGCCTGACCGGTCATACCCTGATCAAAATCCAACACTTTATGGTAGGTGGTTTCCAACCCCTGAGGGAAACTCAGCTCGACACTATAAAAATCCTCATCCGAAACCAATGAAATGCTTTCAACCAGGCCATTCAGTGAGCCATATTCCATGTACGGATATTTGTTGATCCGTATAATAGCACGCTGGCCGATTTTTACTTTCCCGGCTCCTTTCAAAGGCAATAAAACCCTGCCAATGACAGGTCCACCGGCATCCGGAACAATGGTCACCACCCGGTTGCCCGATTTCACAAACTGATTTTGACTCCATACCCTGGTAAATGTTGCGGTACCATTTGCAGGAGCGATCAGTGCATAATTAAGTTTCCAATCGGATATCATTCCGCTCAGGCGATCAAAGCTTTCGTTTAGCAAATTGGCTTTAATTGCTTCTGATTCAAGGTAATCCTTTTCCAGATTAAGTATTTCATGACTGAGCCTGTCGATTTCGATCTGGGTCCCGGAAATTAAGCTGCGTGCAGATTCCTCCTCATACCGGGCTTTCAGAATAACTGAAGTGCCACTTTCAAATTCAGTCGGGCT
>JBBQOG010000402.1:0-3357 GCA_038330665.1 Bacteroidales bacterium | reverse complement strand
GTCCTCTATTTTCCAACGACCAAAAAGCCCGGGGCAGAGTTTCTCTTTTCTTTTGCCGTAAACTGATCAACCCCTCTTCATCTCAATCAGGGTAATTTCTGGCCATATACCCACGCGACCGGGGAAAGCCAGGTAGCCTAATCCTCTGTTTACATATAGATATTGATTGTCAGCCTTATATAAGCCTGCCCAATATTTATAGATCAATTGCACCGGACTGATCTTGAAATGTCCAACTTCCAGACCGAACTGAAATCCATGAGTGTGCCCTGCAAGGGTTAACGGTATACTGGTTTTTTCACGCACCTGTTTTGTCCAGTGGTCAGGATTGTGCGAAAGAAGAATAGTAAAGGCATCCTCCGGTATTCCGCTAATGGCCTTATCCAGATCTCCATATTGCTTGAAGGGCGGCAATCCCCAGTTTTCTACCCCTGCCAGGTGAATCTGCTGACTGTTACGCTCCAGTATGACATGCTCGTTTCTAAGGACTTTGAACCCCATCTCCTCCTGCTGGCGAATAATGGCATCAAAATTGGCCTTCTTTGCCGCTTTTGAAGGCCATTGAGAATAATCGCCGTAATCATGGTTGCCCAAAATCGAAAATTTTCCCATCGGGGCATTCATCCTCGACCAGATGGAATTCCATCCTTCCATTTCCGAGGCAAAGTTGTTTACCATATCTCCGGTGAAGAAGAGGAGATCAGGTTTGATATCTTCAATGATGCTGACGACCTCTTCAAGTTTTTGCATGTTGCCGTAAAACCCGCCAAGATGTGAATCAGATAGTTGTACGATTCGTAAACCGTGGAATGCCTCAGGCAAATTGGGGAACTTTATTTCAGAATGATGAACGGTAAACCGGAACCGGCCCCAGCTTACCCCGTGGAAAACTCCCAGAAAGGGCAATGCAGCTATAATAACCCCTGTCTTCCGGATAAAGTCGCGCCGGTTAACCATCGAGTCCATTGGTGGCAAAGGCTCTTTATAATTCTGCTTTCGGAAAATCTTCTGAAATCCCTTTTTTATGTCATCAAGTCCCTCGAAAATAATGTAGGTGAGTTTGAAAATGAAAAAGGCCAGGAATACAGCATTGAACCCTAACAACCGTTGATATCGGACCGGTTCTTCCGGGGATTTCTGGTAACTCAGATAAAACAGGATGAAGAGTGCGATCAGGCTGATGGAGAAAATCGCGTACAGGTAGGTGAACGTAATCCGGAATTTCCGCGATTTTCCGCTTAACAATCCGATCAACCCTTTAAAGGTATATAAATCAATAATAAGGAGAACCGGTATGATCAGAGCAAAAGATTGAAATGAACGCATTCAGAGATCCTGGTTTTGGAACATTTTTACACTAAATTCCGTAATAAAACAATATCGGTTAGCAATTGTTTTCGGGGTGCAAAATTAGTCGATTTATTTGAATTTCAATGAAATTCATCAAACCTAAAGACATGGAAAACCTTTTACTGAAGTATTTCGAGTCAAGGATCAAAACAATCGAGGATTCCAGGGAGCCGGGACCGGTGATTACCATTTCCAGGGAATATGGTTGTCCATCCAAAATCCTTGCACAGGTCCTGGTAGATAAACTCAATTTTGTGGAGAAATCGCTGAAACCCCATCATGAACAGTGGAAGTGGATCGGACGGGAATTGCTTGAGGAGTCGGCCCGGGATCTGCAGGTTGATCCTGAACATATCAATCATGTGTTTGATTATCATGAACGGACCATCATTGATGATATCCTGGCCGCTACTAAAAAAGATGGCAGTTATAAATCTGATTTTGCTATAAAACGCTCCATGGCAAAAGTGATCCATACCATGAGCATGAAAGGTCATGTGGTGATCGTAGGGCGGGCAGGGGTAGTGGTCAACAAGGATATCAAAAAATCGCTGCACATCAGGCTGATGGCCCCACTGGAATGGAGAATAACCCGTGTTATGCAGGTGTATAACCTTTCAAAGGATGATGCCCTTGAAATGATCACCACGAAAGATGCCAACCGCAAAAGGTTTCTGGAATATTATCAGGGTCAGAAATTTCAGATTCAGATTTTTGACTCGCTGTTTAATTGCGCCTTCTTGAGTCTGGAAGATATAGCCGACTCCATTATTCTGCAGGCAGGACTAAGGAAAATGCTCTGAATTCAGATCTTTTCCACGCTATTTTCCGGGATCCAGGCTTCATTTCCATCCGCCAGCCGGATTCTGATCCAGGTACCCACCTGATCGGTAATTTTTACTTTCAACCCTTCATGCACCACAAACAGATCGGTGCCTCCCTGATCAGGCGAACTCTTTGCGGTTAGCGACGAGGCGAAAACGATCGCGTAATCCGAATGATTAGACTGTTTGTTTTCAATGCCTCCCAGGACTAGTGAGAACACCAGGACCGCCACCAGCAGCAGCCCGCCGGGAACCAATAATTTTCGAAGCCGGGAATCTCTTGCTGCATAAGCGGAAATCACTAATGCCAGCAGCAAGAAAAAGGATAGCAGGCCGATAAGACCCCAAATATCCGGCTTCATGACCGAGGCCAAAGTCCGGATCCATTTTTTCAGGAAGAAGTCGCTTACCGGGTTAATTTTATCCACGACCAACCGATTGGCCAGGTCGAGGTTGAACCGGATATCTGCATCTTTCGGATTCAGAATCAAGGCTTTCTCAAGATACAGAATACTGGGTGGTATTTGTCCGAGTTTGTAAAATGTATTTCCAAGGTTGTAGTAGAGTTCCGCAGATTCAAATCCTGAATTGATGATCTTCAGATATTGCTCCTTTGCCTGGGAGTAGTCAGCGTTTAAATAAAGCTGGTTTGCCTGGTCGAATACCAGTTGCTCCACTTTGGATTGTCCGATTGCCGGAAGGCAGATTGCCAATGAGAAAACCAGCCCGATCAGTGCTTTTTTTATCATGGTTACCTCCGATATGATTTTTCGATATTTACAATAATACTTTCCGATCCGGCCATCAAAAGATTCAGATCCGCTTCGCCCGAACCGGGCGCAAATCGCAGATATTCAGCGCTGTCGATAATTTCAACAAATTTCATGATGGTCTCCTCGTCCACACCCCGATTGACCAGCAACACGCGGATGTTGTCGCGGTTCAGATCGGAAAAGTCGATATTGAATTTATCGCTCATATAACCCCACAAGGCTTTGGTCAGTGCCTCCAGAAACTGATCGCGATTGGATGATTCCAGGTGTTTGCGGGCCTGAGCCAGGCGCTTATTACTGATGGCCTTTGCTTTTCTAAAACGGCTTCCTTCAATGTCAGCCATGTTTTTAAAATGCGTCCTTAAATAAATAAGTATGACTATAAATATCAGAAAAAGAATCAGATAGCT
>JBBQOG010000401.1:0-3373 GCA_038330665.1 Bacteroidales bacterium | reverse complement strand
GCCGGAGCACCCGGAGCAAACTAAAAGTCGGGATATGCGGCGAACATGGAGGCGAACCCTCCTCGGTTGGCTTCTGCCACCGTGCCGGCATGGACTATGTAAGCTGCTCTCCTTTCCGCGTTCCTATTGCCCGTTTGGCTGCTGCTCAAGCTGCTCTGTAGCATATCTTGTCAAAAAGTTGTCAACTCGCTAACAGGAGTTGACAACTTTTTTTATACTTTTGATGTCATATTTAATTATATGAATATCTGGATATCATTTATTTTCGTCATTCTGGCCTACCTGATGGGATCCATTTCATCAGCTGTCTGGCTCGGCAGGTTAATGAAAGGTGTTGATGTTCGTGAACTTGGAAGCGGTAACGCGGGATTTGCGAATGTGATGCGAAATCTGGGACCCGTTGTCGGGATTCCCGTTTTAATAATCGATTCGCTGAAGGGATTCTTCGCGGTACAGCTTGCTTTCCTGATCCCCGGGATCGAGACGGGTACTGAAATTTTCTATTTCTGGCAGATTGCCTTTGGAATGGCTGCCATTATCGGACACCTGTTCCCGATTTTCACCGGCTTCAAAGGTGGCAAGGGCGTGGCAACCGGGTTGGGTATTGTACTTGCCTTATTCCCACTGGGGGCACTTTTATCTTTTATTGTCTTTCTGATTGCCCTGCTGATCAGCCAGTATATGAGCCTGGGTTCCTTGCTGGCGGGCATCTCATTCCCCCTGTTCGTGATGTTCCTCCTTCCTGTCAACAATATCCCATTAATCGTTTTTTCATGGTTAGTTGCGGTCCTTCTGGTGATCACACACCAAAAAAATATCGACCGGATATTAAAAGGGGAAGAGCGTCGAGCGGTTATTTTCAGGAAAAAATAGCATCCCCTATAATCAGCGGCAAAACTTTTCTCAATATTTCCGGGGTGACTTTTGAAACCAGCTCACCCTGGTTTGCATAGGAGATGTCTCCGGTTTCCTCTGATACCACAATAACAAAAGAATCCGAGCTTTCCGACATACCCACCGCAGCACGGTGACGCAATCCAAGGCTATTCGGAATGGACGGATTTTCACTGACCGGCAGCACGCAGCGGGCAGCGGAGATCCTGTTTTTAGATAATATCATTCCACCATCATGCAGTGGCCCGTCTTTCCGAAATACGGTTTCAATTAATTCATCTGAAATCAATGCATCCATCTGACAGCCCGTTTCCGCGAAGGCCCTCAGTTCGGATTTCTTTGCCAGAACCAGCAAAGCACCTGTTTTTGTTTTGGAGAGTCGCTCACAGGCATGAACAATCGACTCAAAGTCCCAACCCTCCGCCTGCTGGCGACTTAACTGGAATAAACTGTGGAATGAAAATTTGCCACTTCTGAAATAGCGTGTACCCAGAACCAGCAAAAAGCGTCTGACTTCCTGTTGAAAAACAATCAGGAGTGCAATGAGACCCAGACCAATGATTTGTCCGAGAATGGAACCCAGGAGTTGCATATTCAGCGCCCTGACCACCAGCCAGAGTAAGTAAATCAAAAAGATACCGTAAAAGATATTTACGGCCACGGTTCCCCTTACCAGATTATATACCTGAAAGAGCAGCAAGGCCACAAGAAAAATATCAATGAGATCCAGTAATCGTATGGTTTCAAAAATAAAATTCATTCAAAATTATTTTAATGTCTTAATAATCAACTTTATACATTCATCAGCCTGCTTCACATCATGAACCCGCAAAATGGAAGCACCCTGAAATAGAGCAAGTGCATGTATTGCAGTGGTTCCGTTAAGCGAGGATTCCGGTGCCGCGTTTAGAACCGAATAGATCATAGACTTCCTTGAAACACCTACCAGCAATGGCCTGTCAAAAATCTTGAATTCGGGAAGCCGGCGGAGCAGTTCGTAGTTATGATCCACCGTTTTTCCGAAACCAAAACCCGGATCCAGGATGATGTCTGATACACAGGCCTCAGTAAGGAGTTTGATTCTTTCGGCAAAGTACTGGGAAATTTCTCCGACCACATCGGTATAGACTGGGTTATTCTGCATTGTCCTCGGCGATCCGAGCATGTGCATCAACACATAGGCGCACCTTAGACGACCAATGGTTTCCAGCATCCTGATATCCTGATTCCCACCTGAAATATCGTTGATGATCTGCACCCCAAATTCCTTGACCGCCCACTCTGCAATTTGCGCGCGGTAAGTATCTACGGAAAGGATGGCATCGGGAAACTCCGACCTGATCACATCCAGTGCCATCCGTAATCTTGATTTTTCTGTTTCCTCATCCGGCTCCACAGACCCCGGCCTTGTTGAGCAGGCACCCACATCCAGAATAGCCGCACCGTCGGCCAGCATTCTTTCTGCCTTTATTCTCACCAAATTGCGTGTTTGAGTTATGCCTCCGTCGTAAAATGAGTCGGGGGTCACATTTATTATTCCCATGATCAATGGCTTCTCCATCGACAAAAGTCGATCTCCAACCCTGATAGATAGTGGTTTCGTGTTTATTGAGCCGTTGGTGATCATTATGGATGAAATAGCTTATAAATGTAAAACTTTGTCGGTGCTTTTCAGCAGCAATTCGTATTTTAGACCCTTATTTCAGCACAGATGGAGAAAACACTTTCGCAATATAATCAGATAGTTACTATGTGCCAGGACATTTTCGAGAAGAAAATGAAAGACTATGGCTCCTCCTGGCGGATTTTGCGTCCGGAATCCGTTACGGATCAGATCTATATCAAAGCACAGCGGATTCAGAGTATCGAACAGAAGAAAGCCCAGATGATCGGAGATGACCTCCGTTCAGAATTTATCGGCATCGTAAACTATGGTATCATCGGGCTGATCCAGCTGGAAGCGGGTGCCGAACTGCCGGTGAGCCTGGAACCTGCCAGGGCTTCCAAACTTTATGCCCAATATATCGATCGTGTACGGAGCCTGATGGTCGCCAAAAACCACGATTATGGCGAGGCCTGGCGTTCCATGCGAATTTCCTCTTACACCGACCTCATCCTGATGAAAATATTCCGTACGAAACAGATAGAGGACAACCAAGGTGAAACCATGATATCAGAAGGCATCGATGCCAATTACATGGATATGGTCAATTATGCCATTTTCGCCCTCATTAAAACAGATTATAACGAATAAACTATTATGAAAGAGACGATTAGAATTATCAGCAGGATAGTTGTCGCCATTGTTTTCATTTTTTCCGGGTTTGTAAAATGCGTGGACCCCACCGGTACGGCCATCAAACTTGAAGAGTACCTGGTGGTTTTTGGCATGGATTTCCTGACTCCCCTCACGCTTGCATTATCCCTTTTGATGTGTGGTGCCGAGCTATTGGTAGGGATTATGATCCTTCTTAACCTG
>JBBQOG010000400.1:0-3387 GCA_038330665.1 Bacteroidales bacterium | reverse complement strand
TTTCAGGGACATGCTTTCAGGTGGCGACGGGGCACTGTGTTTCATCGACCAGGATGAACCGACCATCCAGATTACTACCGTTTATAATAACGCCATCTATCTGTGGTCGGGTCAAAAAGAATCCGATCCGGCAAACGTCGGATATAAAGGTCTGGGTACCGGAACTTTCGTTAGTCCGATGGACTATGACTGGAAAAACAATCTCCTGTTCTGCAATGGCGGTAACGAGATACTCAATTACCTGAATACCCTGCATGTGCTCACAATTTCGAGCAACAGCATCACCGGCAGCAATACCGGCAAAACCATTGGCACGCATTCTGAAGTACCCTACTCGAACCTGAAATGGTCTGAATTCTCACCCTTAAATCAGTCCAATCTTTTTATCGGCACCCAATCCGGTAAATTTTTCAAATATGCGGATGCTTCCCACACCGGAACGCTCACCGAACTGACTTCAGCCGATTTTCCGACAGCCAATATTTCCTCAATCGACCTGGCAGGATCAGAAGACACCTTACTGGTAACCTTCTCGAATTATGGGGTTCCTTCTGTTTGGCTCAGCCTCAATGGCGGTAGCAGCTGGAAGAATGTGGAAGGCAATTTGCCTGATATGCCCGTTCGCTGGGGAATATTCCATCCCAAACATGGGATTGAAGTCATGCTGGCCACTGAAACAGGTACATGGACAACCGGTAATATACTGGCTGATAATGTGATATGGTCACCAGAAAACGGAGGCATGGCGAATGTGAGAACTGACATGGTGAAATTCCGCAAGTCAGATAATACTGTCCTTGCCGCCACACACGGTCGGGGGATGTTTACCACCATCTGGGAGCCGGATATGACCAGTGGACGTATGGATGAGATCCTGGCAAATGACAGATTTCAGGCCTATCCGAATCCAACTACCGGTCGGTTCGATGTTAAACTTGACAACCCCGGCAAATCCGGGCTCACCATAATGGATATTTCCGGCAGGATCATCCTGAATGAGGTAATAAAAGAGCAGACCGGTACCTGGCAAAAGAATTTTGATCTGAGCAGGGAACCCAAAGGGGTATATTTGGTGAAGTTAACCTCGGGTGGGACATCGAATGTCAGGAGATTGATCTTAGAATAATCAATAAAATTATTGGACTAAAGTCCGGTTAATTCCCTGTTAATTAACCCACTAGCTAAAGCTAGCGGCAACTTATATTGAGCAATAATTAATTTTTCATCCCCATTGGCACATTAACACATTGGCAAATTGGCACATTAGCACATTAGCAAATTATGCTCCACTGGTACCTCTACCCTCTCCTGGTAATGGCCGGGATTCTGGTTGGCTTTATCAACACGTTGGCAGGATCGGGATCCCTGATCTCGCTTCCGCTTCTCATGTACCTGGGGTTACCTGCTAACATTGCCAACGGAACCAACCGCGTGGCAATCATGCTGCAATCGATGGTAGGGACAGCCAGTTTCCGGCAGAAAAAGGTCATCACGATCCGGGAGGGAATATGGCTCTCAGTTCCCGCCGTGATCGGATCGGTGATTGGAGCCATACTTGCTGTCGACATGAATGAGCAAATGATGCGAAAGGCAATCGGGGTTCTGATGATCGTGATGTTTTTCCTCCTCATCCTAAAGCCCGAAGCCTGGATCAGGGGTCATGCCGGAAAATTGAGCGCCAAGCCCACCTTCTGGCAGATTCTGATCTTTTTCGGAATCGGTTTGTATGGTGGATTTATCCAGGCCGGAGTCGGCTTCTTTTTGCTGGCAGGTTTGGTGATGGGCGCCGGCATGAACCTGGTAAAGGCCAATGGGTACAAGAACCTGATCGTGGCGCTATATACTCCATTTGCCCTGGTGGTTTTTATCTTCAACGGTCAGGTTAACTGGGTCATCGGATTGACACTTGCAGCCGGAAACATGATCGGAGCCTGGATGGCGGCAAAAGTAGCCGTGGAGCGAGGCGCTAAATTCATCAGGATTGTATTGCTGGTGGTGCTGTTCGTTGCCAGCATGGATCTGCTGGGCGTTTTTCGGTTGATCACCGGCTGATCACAGCAGGCGGAACTTATAGGTGATCGTACCCTTCTGGTATATAGGGGCATCATTGCCGGTCACCTTATTAAACCGTGCGGAAACTGCTGCTTTCCGTGCCGCTTCCCATAGCCTTGAATCCGTGGTAGTGGTTCCCTTGGCTCCGGGAATGGCGGATATGACATCTCCATCCTTGTTCACAGTAATCGTCACCACCACATCGCCATAATCGTTCACAGCATATTCGGGTTTGGCCAGACCACCGACCACATTACGGCCATCGAGGCTGAAAGATATTCCCGCACCTTTACCTCCGCCGGGTCCCTGGTTTTTCGAGTCGACTGAACCGGTCGGGTCACCCTGGTTACCCACGGTCTGCGAGTTCCCTTCGCCCTGCGTTTCCGCATTGGTTGAATTGCCACCAAAGGATTTGCCCATGCGGCTTTTCATGGCATTAACCTTGGAATCCTGTTCCGCTTTTTTCTTCTGCTCAGCTTCCACGCGCTGTTGTTCAATGGCAGCCAGACGCTGTCGTTCCAGTTCGGTTTGCCGCTGGATTTCACGCTCTTCCCGCTCCTGCCGCTTTTTCTCGTCCAGCTTTTTCTTCTCGGCAAGGTCTTTTTCGTTATCCTGCTTTTTAACCGTTGGTGCCGCTTCGGTTTCCTGGGTCAGCAAATTGGGAGCCGACTCTTTCACCTTTTCTTTAATCGGCTTGGTCTTCACAGGAGGAACCACCATTTTAGGAACGGGTTCAGGCTGGTTGGCTTCCTGTTGTTCCGGTTCGGTGGTCCCCATCCCGGCCATATCGGTGCCGAAATTAATGGTTATCCCTTCCGCATCCGGAAGCTTCTCTGCTCCGTACAACCTCAATATCAGCAATAAAGCAATGATGGATGCATGAAACAGGACCGTGGCAATTAATCCTTTATGTTTTGCGGCTTCTTCCATCCGGTTTACTTAGCAACAGTCGCTAATATCAACTTGTATTTATTGTTTTTGGCAATATTCATCACCCTGACTGCCTCTCCAATGGGTACCGATTCATCGGTATGCAGGCTGATAACCCTCTCTTCTTCAGGCACCCCATCGAATTTCACACGTAAAGCACCTTCAAGTCGGTCATATTCAATGGGAGATTTTTCCAGATAGATCTGGAGGTCTTTTGATATCGACACAGTGGTAAGCGGCTTATCCGATACCTGTCCGTCACTGCGCGGCAGCAATAACTTCAATGCATTCGGACTGATCATCGTGGTGCTGATCATAAAAAAGAGCAGCAACAGGAATACAATATCCGTCATCGAAGCCATACTGAACTCCGGAGTTAATTTATTTCGTGTTTTGATAGCCATT
>JBBQOG010000399.1:0-3420 GCA_038330665.1 Bacteroidales bacterium | reverse complement strand
CAACCACCGCGAATTTTACCATAGCTCAGGAAGTCACTCTTCAGGTTGAGAGCCTCTGTAAAGATCCATCCCAGTGAAGCTGATGGGTAGAAATAGGAGTTGTTATTGAGTGGCAGCGTTGAGGACCAGTCGTTGCGCGCGGTAAGGTCTAAAAACAACCATCTTTTATAACCCAGACTTGCAGTGGCATAAAGCGACTGGATTTCTTTATTGCTGAAAGAAAGTCCCGTAGTCGGAGTGGATGCTGCATTGCTTACTGAATAGAGATCAGGGATGATCAGTTCAGCCACGTTGGTTGTTTGATAACGGATATACTGATGCATTAAGTTGGCACCGGCGGTTGTAGCCAGACTAAAATCTTCGCCCAGGTCTTTGTTGAATGATAATAGTACGTTGGCATTGGTTTCATTTACAAAATTCGTGTAGGCATTGAATGCGCCCAGTTTCCAGTCGTTCGACATCTTGGCGCGATGCTCCATCACTTCCTCCACATAAAGATCGGTACCCACATTGGCTTTCAGGTTCAGGTATTCCGTAAAGTCATATTGCAATCCGAAATTTCCGAAAATTCTGTCCCTAGACCGGGAATTGGTATTTTTATTCAGCGTCCAGTAAGGATTATCATGATAGGAATGATTCCAGTTGTAGGGCTTTAAAGTGACCGGATCGATGGTATTCCATTTTTCTTTCAGATCCAGGTAATCAACCTGGCGACCTGACCAGGATGATTGCTGCAGTATGTTAGCACTACTGTAGCCGTTGCCCGGAATATTGTTGCTATGGTTCCTGAGATACGTTCCGGTAAAGGTCATACTGAATTTTGGGGAGAGATACGTCTGACCACTGAAGTTAACTGAATTCTTTGACAGGTCGGTATTTGGCAGAGTTCCCATTTGTGAGAAGTTTGACAAGGACAGGCGGACACTTGTTTTTTCGCTCACTTTGGTCAATGCCAATGTATTGGTAAACTCATAACCCATTTGGAAAACGCTTCTGATGTCATGCGGTGAAGGAACCCATGGAGTAGGAGTGCGGATCCCGGTTACCGGATCATAAGGTGAATTATACTGAGTGATCAACCGGCCATCGAGCGCAGGGCCCCAGCTTTCATCCACGTTGTCATTGATCCCATTTCCATTACCATCGACATAGGAAAATTCACCGCCATAGCCTTGACCGTAAAGGTTTTGATAATTGGGATAGATCAGGGGTTTGTCGAACATACCGCCTGACTCAAAGCTGATCCCGAGGCCTTGTTTGCCTTTGGCCTTTTTCGTGGTAATCAGGATGACGCCGTTGTTAGCCCTCGATCCATAGATAGCTGCAGCGTTGGCTCCTTTCAATATGGATATGTTTTCAATATCCGAAGCGTTAAGGTCCTGGATGGCATTACCATAGTCGACACCACCATAAGCACCTAAACTGGTATAGCTGTTGCTGAGTGGTACACCATCGACAACAAAGAGTGGCTGGTTATCTCCAGTTAAGGAGTTGTTTCCTCGAATAACGATACGAGAAGAACTTCCGACTGCACCAGACGAGTTGGTGATCGTGACACCGGCAACCTTACCCTGCAGGGTGTTAACAATGTTTTGTTCCCGGGATTTTGCGAGCTCATCGCCTTTTACATCCTGAACCGAATATCCAAGGGCTTTCTTTTCCCTTGAAATACCCAAGCCGGTTACCACAACTTCTTCCAGTCCCAGAACGTCTGGTTCCATTTTAACATTAATGGCCTTCTGATCAGCGATGATCACCTCGATGGCTTTCATCCCCACAAAAGAAAAGTGCAGTCTTTCAGTGTTTTCCGGCACCAAAAGAATGAATTGTCCTTGGTCGTTGGTTGTAGTACCAACTCCCGCGTAGCCTTTTGCCATGATTGTTACCCCAGGTATTGTTTTACCCGAAGCAGCATCGGTAACCGTACCCGTAATTTTCTTTTCCTGGGCAAAGGTTACCTGCCAGCTGACAAAAGCCAGAAGTGCAAGCAGAAAAGTGAATCTTTTCATTTGAAGCAGTTTTAGTTAGTAATAAAAATTGTTTTCGAACAGGTTAGAATTCGAAGATAGCAGTTTTTCAATCCGTTTGTAAAAAAAATGCTACAATATTTAAAGTAACCGCGGGCTTTCCGGCAATAACTGCCGAACGCCGTTCAATGACTGCTATTTGAAAGAATTTTTAAATTTTGAGCCTGACTATTTCCAGAATCCTGGTTTCTAATGCAATAGCGTTTTCCTCAATCGTTTTTGCGGTGGTTAGCAATTTCTCGGCAAAAATGCGGTCGTTCAAGTCCCGGGCATTGATCTTAACATTCAGATGGGCGCCCATAACGGCTGATCTGGCTGCAATAGCACCCACCCCGGCATCTGAGATGGAATTCGGATTGCCTTCCCTGGCCATGGCTTCGATTACCGACATGGATTCGAGTGCGAGCTGCATCACCTTGAATGGCACCTCTGTGGCATAGCGGGTAGCCGATTGAATGGCTTCTTTGCGGGTCTTCTTTTCCTCATCCGTGTTTTTCGGCAAGGCAAAAGCATCCATCACCAGGTTAAAAGATCGGGTGTCTTCATCTACCATGCGGGTAAGAGCACCAACATATTGCATCCCCTTATCTGCCCAATCGGAAAATTCTTCCCAACGATCGTCCCAACCTCTTTTGTGCGAGGAAAGATTGGCCACCATGGTTCCCAGAGCGGCTCCCATGGCTCCCATATAGGCTGAAATGGATCCTCCCCCCGGGGCCGGGGATTCGGAAGCCGTTTCATTGGCAAAGGAGAGAAGGTTCATATTCACAAGCGGATGCTGATCCTGATTTCCCAGAATGTATTCAATAATCTTTTCTTTTGGGTCGAAGGGTTTAAGGTCGTCAAGACCGAGTGATTTGACGGCAATTTTCAGGATTTCAGGTTCCGGGATTCCGGTTGACCGTTGTTGTTTTTTTAGAAAGTAGCGTCCTGCCTGAAGCATCGCATCCAACGGAACCAGGCCCACCAGTTCTGAACCGGTCACTCGCATGCCTCTTTCCGCAGCCTTCAGGCAAACTTCTTCAAAGGCAATATGAATGGGTGTGACCGAAATGTCTGTCAGATTGATTGAAATCTGGGCAATCCCATATTCTTCAATATACCAGCCGATAGCTTTCACTTTTTTAAGCGAGCCCGGTATGCGTACCGGCTCACCATGAGGATCTTTTACGACCGGTCCGCTGACGGGATCGCCGTCACGAAGTATTCTCCCGGCTTCACGGATATCAAAGGCAATGGAATTGGCTCTGCGTGTGGATGTGGTATTCAGGTTTACATTATAAGCAACCAGAAAATTCCGGGCTCCGATGGCAATGGACCCGGTTCGTGGCACAAATTCAGCGGGACCAAAATCCGGTTTCCATTCGGTATCTTTCAACTTTTCGGGTAGCCC
>JBBQOG010000398.1:0-3427 GCA_038330665.1 Bacteroidales bacterium | reverse complement strand
CGGTGGATGAAAGATTACCTGTATATTCCATTGGGTGGCAGCCGGGTGAAATCAAAAGTACGTCTCTATTTCAATCTCTGGGTGGTATTCCTGATATCCGGACTTTGGCATGGGGCGGCCTGGAACTTCATCCTTTGGGGAGCCTTTCACGGGTTATTCCTGATCCTCGACCGGATGTTCCTGATCCGTGTGACCGAAAAAGTCGGCAAAGTTCCTTCGGTCATCCTAACCTATGTAATCACCCTGGTGGGGTGGGTGCTTTTTCGGGCGACTGACCTGAATCAGGCGGGTTTGTATATTAAGAAGATGTTCTCCTTTGACGGCGGATTTCCGGCCTGGCGCTTCGATACACAATTCTGGGTGATACTGGCCGCGGCTGCCTTTTTTGGCTTTTTTGGGATGATGGGGGGAATTGAGCAGTGGCAGGAAAAGCAACTGAAAGAATCGTGGTCTTCCCGGAACGTTTGGGTGGGCGGAGGAATTGCCGTTTTTCTGCTGGTTTATTGCATGGCTTCGCTGACGACCACGGGTTTTAATCCATTCATTTATTTCCGTTTTTAAGATGAACCAGAAATTAAAAACGGCATTGTTTCTTCTGCTCCTGGGCATCCTGTTGGCCCCGGTGGTGGAGCAGAGTACCGGAGTGATCCGGATGAAAAACCTGAGCGGTCAGCCCGACCTGACCCCCTATCCGAAATTCACGCTGAAAGGGTGGTTTCGTGATGAATTCCAGCCGCAGTTTAATAAAGCCACCGAAGAGCATGTCGGGTTCCGGCCGGTGATGATCCGGATGAAAAATGAATTGGAATATACACTCTATCATAAGGCAAACGCTTCAGGGGTTGTGGTGGGAAAGGACCGGTATGTGTATGAATCGGACTATATCCGTTCGTATACGGGTCGGGATTACCTGGGAGATTATTTCTGGTCGCAGAAATTTCAGCGACTGCAAATGGTTAAGGATACGCTGGCAAAACTGGGGGTACAGATGGCGGTGGTTTTGGAACCAGGTAAAGCCACCTTTCATCCCGAATATATTCCAGGGAGATTTCTGAAATTCAAGACAGATCAAACTAATTACCAGGCCCTTTTGCGCGAATCCATCCGAATTGGGATGCCACTGCTGGATCTGAACCGGTATTTCAAAGAAAAAAAGAGAAATGCGCCCTATCCGCTGTTTCCGAAAGGGGGCATACACTGGTCAGTGGGCGGGATGGTGATGGCGGCGGATACCCTCCTGGGTTTCATCCGGGATGACCTGCACCTGAAAGTACCGGAATTAGTGGTGGACCGGGTGGAAATGTCAGATAGCCTGCGCGATACAGATGGGGATGTGGTGGAGATAATGAACCTTTTGTGGTCGCCCGAACATCCGAAAATGGGGTATCCGTCGTTCCATTTTACCCCGGTGGATTCTGCTTCCAGGCCAAGGGTTCTGGTCATATCCGACAGCTATTATTTCAATATTCTCGGGGCTAAAATACCGGCCAATGCTTTTGCAAATGAGGCCTTCTGGTACTACAATTCGAGTATTTACCCCGATAGCTGGACCTCGCCAAAGGATACGGGTTCCATAGATGTGCCCAAAACAGTTGAGAACATGAACCTGGTGCTGATCATGGTGACCGAGCGGTTCTATCACCGGTTCGACTGGGATTTTACCGACATCATCTATCGCCACTATTATCCCGGGGCGCCGGATGAATACCGGTATGATTTCATACGGGGAATCGTACGGAATTATGTCTGGTTTGATGATATCCAGGAGCAATCGGATTATTCCGGCAAGACGATGGAGGAGAAACTGACTGGCAATGCAGATTATCTGTTCTGGGAGGCCGACCAGGCGGGGAAGATCCCGCACGACATTGGCTATTACCGGATTAATATCCAGAAGGACCCCAAATGGATGCAGCAAATTCGTGAAAAGGCCCTGATCAATAACATATCGGTCGACGAGCAGGTAACCCGCGATGCGCAATGGATGCTTGAGCAACCTCAGAAATCGAAATGACGAAGAACCGCTGAGTCAAGAAGTTTCAATACTGCCGACTGCCGACTGCCAACTGCCGACTGCCAACTGCCAACTGCCAACTGCCAACTGCCAACTGCCAACTGCCAACTGCCAACTGCCAACTGCCGACTGCCGACTGCCAACTGCCAACTGCCAACTGCCGACTGCCTACTTTAATTCGTCTCACTCCGGTCTCATCTGTGGAAACAGGAGTACGTCCTGAATCGACGGTGAGTTGGTCATGATCATTGCTAAACGGTCGATTCCGATTCCGAGCCCTGAGGTAGGCGGCATGCCAAATTCAATGGCACGGAGAAAATCTTCATCGAGTACCATAGCTTCCTCATCTCCGCGTTTGGCCAAAAGTAGCTGATCTTCGAATCTTTCACGCTGATCAATCGGGTCATTCAATTCAGAATAGGCGTTACAGATCTCCTTGCTATTGCAGATGCATTCGAACCGCTCCACCAATCCTTCCACGCTCCGGTGTTTTTTTGCCAGAGGCGACATTTCGATCGGATAATCCATGATGAAGGTGGGCTGGATGAGTTTGGCTTCGCAACATTCCCCGAAAATAGAGTCGATTAGCTTGCCCTTGCCCATGCTTTTATCCGTTTCGACGTGCAGCTTTTTACAGGTTTCAAGCAGCTGTTCTTCATTCATCTGGCTGACATCGATACCGGTGAAATGCTCGATGGCACCGAACATGGTAAACCGTTTCCAGGGCCGTTTAAAGTCGATCAGATTTTCACCCACCTGCACCTGGGTGGATCCGTGGAGGGCGACCGCTACTTTTTCGATCATTTCCTCTACGAGGTTCATCATCCAGAAATAGTCCTTGTAAGCCACATAGAGCTCAATCTGGGTAAATTCAGGATTATGAAAGCGGTCCATCCCTTCGTTGCGGAAGTCTTTGGAGAATTCATATACGCCATCGAATCCGCCTACGATGAGGCGTTTCAGATATAATTCATTGGCGATGCGGAGATAAAGATCTGCATCCAGGGCATTGTGGTGAGTCACAAACGGCCGGGCGGCAGCGCCCCCGTGAATTGGCTGTAAAACCGGAGTTTCCACTTCGTAATATCCCAGATTATCAAGCATATCCCGCATGACCGACATGATTTTGGTCCGCTTGATAAATACTTCGCGAACATGCGGATTGACGATCAAGTCGAGATAGCGCTGGCGGTACCTTTGCTCCGGGTCCGAGAATGCATCATAGAGCACGCCGTCCTTTTCTTTCACGATCGGCAGGGGTCGGACAGTCTTTGCCAGCAGAGTCAGCTCCGTGACTTTCACGGTGACTTCGCCGGTTTGTGTGCGGAAGATATCGCCCCTGACGCCGATAATATCCCCGATATCGAGCAGCCGCTTAAACAGGGTATTATATAAGTCCTTGTTTTCACCGGG
>JBBQOG010000397.1:0-3448 GCA_038330665.1 Bacteroidales bacterium | reverse complement strand
GCAGGTGGCAAAATCAAGCAGGGCGGTTGCGGCCTTTTCCCCATCAAATGCCCGGGCATACAGGTTGCCCAGCCAGCTGTATGAGTACCCGCACCACCAGTCTGGTCCGTATTTTTCGAGTGTTCGAAGTGTATTCGTAATGATTTCCTGATGGGTTGGACCGTCTGACCAGTCGATCACACCCATCGGATGCCACCCCACGAGATGTGAAAAATGGCGATGGCTTTCTACATAGGGTTGCCCCGGTGCAAATTCGAGTCCCGTGGAATCGTACGCCAAATCAGGCCATTCATTCAAAATGGCGTTCCATCTTTCCGCTTCCTGATTCTTACCCAGTTCCCTGGCCAGTTCGGCAGCTTTTCCAAACACAAACCGGATCATTCCGATATCGAAATTGGTGGTTTGGCTGAACCAGGCTTGTGGCGAATTATCGTGGATTTCAGGGGAAGAGCTTAAAGGCAGCTTACGAAGGCCGGTGAGCGTATCGCTCACAGAAAGTTCATCCAGGAATTGCGCTACTGATGAAAGATAGGGGTAAGCCCGATCAGTCAGAAACTGGCGATCAAGAGTATATCTCCAATGCAGGTAAAAATGTTGTGAAAGCCAGGCTGATATGGTGGGACCGAATGAGTATTGTATCCATCCACCCATGGGTTCCCCCAGCAGGGTAGCCACACCCGGAACATTCAGTCCACCAGTACCAAAGTAGCTCCGGGTATATTTTTCGTTTTCAGCCTTAATTTCCCAGAGCCAGTTCAGGTATCCCTCTTCCAGGTCCAGGTGGTTGGCACTATAGGCCGGCCAATACGAAAGCTGGGTATTAAGATCATTATGAAAATCGCCCTTCCATGGCGGAAGCTTTCCATTGTCGGCAGTCCATACGGCCTGGAGTGAGATCGGCGGTGCATCGGCCCTGGCGGCTGACCCGAATTTATACTGTTCCATGTACCACTGCTTTTGCAAAACAGAATCGGGTACCTGAAGATCAGATTGGGCCCAGAAGTGATCCCACCAGGATTGGTGTTCAACCAGGGCCTTAGTGAATTCAGGCGCGGATTCCAAAACCTTTTCGGCATCTGGCTGCCCTTTCTTATCAGACAAGGAGGTACTGATCGACCACTTGCCGGATATGACGGATCCATTCCGGTTCCACTCCACGGCCACCAGATAATAGAAACCGGGGGAACCCTCCTGACGATACACCAGCATGCCGGGCTGCTCATCGACTCTGCCCTGTGTGTATCCGAGTCGCCGCAGGTCCTGCCCGCCAACCACATCTATGGAACCAATCGAGGTTTCATCCTGATACACCGGTGGTACCAGCTTGATCGCAAATTCCTGAGGGATCCCCGAAAATCGGAAATAGCCGACCGGTTTGGAGGCATGAATAAAGGCTTGAAGCTTTACCCCATCGGGCCACTTTACGC
The DNA here is from genome assembly GCA_038330665.1 of Bacteroidales bacterium. Lineage (GTDB taxonomy): Bacteria > Bacteroidota > Bacteroidia > Bacteroidales > UBA12481 > UBA12481. The sequence continues at coordinate 2,021 of JBBQOG010000397.1, read as the reverse complement.
TGGCTTCCGCCTTCGATAGAATTAGTTCAGTTTTAGCGGGCTTTTCCAATCCTTTCCAGGTAAATTCAATTGCCGCTCCGGGTATTTTGGTAGGAGTAACGGCATTGTCATAGGCACGATAATCAAAGAGTTCCTGAACTTTGCCATAATCCTTTTCCAGCCATTTCTGCATCACCCATTTAAAATTCCATTCCGGGAGTGATAATTCCGGCACCGGTCGAAGATCCCAAAGATCGGCGCGATCGAGCGAAAACCGGAGGTTATCCCCTTTCTGCCAGACGAGTGCTCCCAGCCAGCCATTTCCGAGAGGCAACCCTTCGTCCCAGGTCGACGCCAACGCCTTAAATTTCAGGTCAAAATCCGACGACGGACCTTTAGGGGAAGAACACGAAGAATAAATGAACAGGGAAAAGAACGATAAGAGAAAGAATAAGATGCGTTTCATTAGTGGGGCTTTTTCAGATTAATATGCCATTTTTGTAAAGGTATTGAAAAAACTCCATGCATGAAATCCGGAAAATTCTCTGTATCGGCACGTTTGCGCAGCTTTAAGGATGCCTTCCGTGGCTTCTGGTGGCTCCTCAGAGAAGAGCACAATGCGTGGATCCATCTGGCCATTGTAGCGGTCTTGATTCCGGTTTGCATCATAGGGAAGTTGTCGCTCCTCGAGTGGACTATAATCATTCTCTGTATTGGGTTGGTGCTGGCCATGGAAATGGTGAATTCGGCCATTGAAAGTTTGGCCGACAAGGTATCTCCAGGATTTGATCCCTTAATAGGGAAAATCAAGGATCTGGCCGCAGGTGCTGTTCTGATCAGTGCTATTGCCGCGGCTATCGCAGGACTGATCATTTTAATTCCCAAATACATTATTCTTCTCGGTTTATGAAACGCACCGAATTTCTTAAGGCTTCCCTCCTCGGGATTGTCGGTATCACTCTGGCTCCTTCCATTACTATGGGCGCATCAGGTAAACAGGTCATGCCCGGCAACTGGGCCTGGATGGATGGGTCGATGAACACCACAACTGACCAGTGGAAAGCACTGTTTGATAGATTGTTGCAAGGCAATGTAAACGGACTCCTGGTAAATGGAAGCAATGAATTATACCGGAAGATCGGTCCGTTGAGTGTACAGTCAGGCATGCAGCTACATGCCTGGCGTTGGACCATGAACCGGGGTGAATATATGCAGGAGCATCCGGAATGGTATTCGGTTAACCGGCTGGGACAGTCGGTTATCGACAAACCGCCGTATGTACATTATTACCGGTGGTTGTGTCCCTCGCATCCCGAAGTAAAGGATGTGCTCATCAAAGATTATTCAGAAATATCTGAAATACCCGGCATGAAAGGAGTTCACCTGGATTACGTGAGATATTGCGACATTTTTCTTCCCGTCGGGTTGCTGCCTAAATACAATCTGGTACAGGACACCGAACTTCCGGAATTCGATTATTGTTACTGCCCATTGTGCCGCAGTATATTTAAGGGCAAACATGGATATGACCCCATGGAGCTGCCCGATGCAAGTGCGGATAGAACCTGGGCGCAGTTCCGCCTGGATCAGTTGGTTTATGTTGTTCAGGACCTGGCAAAAGCCATTCATGACAAGGGATCCATCATCACAGCAGCCGTGTTTCCAACGCCTGAAATGTCGAGAAAGATGGTTCGGCAGGACTGGGCCCGCTTCAACCTTGATGCGTACCTTCCGATGCTTTATCACGAGTATTATCTAAAGCCATCCGACTGGATAGCCGAATGCATAAAAGAAACCCGCGATGAAATGGGATCCGGAACGCCGGTGTATGCCGGGATTATGGCCAACCACCATTCCTTCCCGCCCGAGCGGTTAGCCACCACCATCCACCAGGTAAAAGCGGCAGGAGGACAAGGTATGTCAGCCTTTACTGCTGGCGGCTTAACCCCCGAACTGCTGGCAATTTTGAGGAAAGGGTAATATCAGGCCCGGCTACTTCAGGATAATCTCGTCGGCGAACATCCAGCAGGGACTGCCGGCGC
>JBBQOG010000396.1:0-3450 GCA_038330665.1 Bacteroidales bacterium | reverse complement strand
TTTTAAACAACTCGCGCGAGCACCCGAAGCCAATGGAAATTGAGCGTAAATATCTGGTTAATAAAACATTGTGGAATGATTTCCATGATCCTGCAGCGGCCTCTTTCATTCAACAAGCCTATCTGTCGGCCGATCCGGTTTGCTCCGTGCGTATTCGAATTACCGACAAAAATGCATGGTTAACCCTGAAGGGTAAATCCTCTGGCTTGTCGAGGGAGGAATTTGAATATGCCATCCCGTTAACCGACGGACTCGAAATCATCCGTATGGCAGTCACGCCGGTGATCACCAAAAGAAGGTATAAAATTCCCTTCGCAGGATTTACCTGGGAAATTGATGAGTTTTGTGGCGATAACGAGGGATTGATCATGGCGGAGGTGGAATTGACGTCTGAATTGGAGAACCCTGCCTGGCCCGATTGGATTGATCGGGAGGTTACGGAAGACCCGCGATATTTTAATTTGCAATTGGCTATAAATCCGATAAATAAATGGCAATGAATTTTCCGAAGAGATCAGGGCGACCCAATCATTACTGCTATTTTGCTGTGCCTGTTCTGCTGATTTTTATTCTTGCCCTACTTTCCCCTGCGTGCCAGACCCTTCGGCGCACACCTAAAACCACTGCAATCCCAATGGCATTGTACAATCCTGGGAAAGCAGTACTCCATCCGCAGTTTAAAATTTATCATTCCACTGATACCGAGAGTGTTGTGTTTATTAAGTTGCTGACCAGCGAGATCGTCTTTAGTCAGGCAAATCAGCAGGTTAAGAATCTGGCCCGCTTGCGGGTCACCTATACGCTTTATGGCTCGCTGTCAAATAATGAGGTTGCTGACCGCGATACACAGGAATTTGTGATCGACCGGGAAAGCGTGAAAGAAACTTTTCTGGCTTCAATTAAGTTGCCGACGGTACCGGGAAAAACCTATCTTCTTGATATCGCGCTGGAAGATGCGATCCGGCAGACCACGGTGCACGACCGCCTGCTGGTTGACCGTTTCCAGCAGGATAATCAGCAGGACTGGCTGGTGTTGGGATACCCGGAGAACAAGGTATCCTTTGAGCACTTTTTCTATCCGGGTGAAACCTTCCGACTGATTAAACAGAATGAGAAACCGGAAAAGGTTTATGTTTCCGTGTTCTCTCCGAGAAATATCCTGCCATTGCCTCCTTATTCGCAGGAGGAACAGGTGGATAATGCACCTTTGCCGGACTCCACCTTTTACATGGCCTATTCAGAACAGCTTCTGTATAAGCTGGGCGGGCAGGGGATATACCTGTTTCATTTCAACCCGGAAACAGCCAGGGGCTTGTGCCTGTGCCAGTTTGGCGACCACTACCCGCAGGTGACTACCCCCGAGGATATGCTTCCGCCATTGCAATATATTACTACCAGGGATGAATACCAGGCTTTGTTAGGTAAGGACGATTTGAAAGACGCGGTCGATGAATTCTGGATCAGTAAGGGCAAAACCTTTGGCAATGCACGCGATTTGATCCGGGTATATTACAACCGGGTGGTTTTTGCGAATATTTACTTTGCCTCCAGTAAGCAGGGCTGGAAGACGGACCGGGGCATGCTTTACCTGCTTATGGGTCCTCCTGTGTCAGTTGAAAGGACCGAAACCCGTGAAACTTGGCTTTACGAGGCAGCTGAAACCGCAGAGAAGATTACCTTTGAGTTCAATCTGACGGATGATTATTGGATTGGTTATGATTTTAAACTAAAACGGAAAGAGGAATTCCGGACCCTCTGGAATAAGGCTGTCGACTACTGGCGCCGGGGGAAAATCTTTAGCATATAATGGAACAACAAGACTATATTTTCGGGCTCAGGCCCATACAGGAGGCCATTGAGGCCGGACGTACCATTGAACGGGTGATGATCAGAAAAGGTCTGCAGGGCGATGGCATTCATGCACTGATGCACCTGGTCAGGCAATCGGGAATCCCCTTTCAATATGTGCCGGTGGAGAAGCTGAACCGGATGACCCAAAAGAATCATCAGGGCATCATTGCCATCACTGCCATCGTGACCTATTTGCCTTTCGAGGAGATTGTCGCCCGGGCTTTTGAAGAGGGCAGGGATCCACTGATCGTGGTTTTGGATGCCATCACGGATGTCCGTAATCTGGGAGCGATTGCACGGTCGGCCGAAGCGGCCGGAGCCGATGCCATTCTGATCCCCGAAAAGGGCGTGGCGCAAATCAATCCGGATGCGATGAAAACATCTGCCGGTGCGCTGGCGATCATTCCTGTATGCAGGACGCCAGATCTGATCAGAAGCATCAAATACCTTAAAAATGCCGGTTTAAAGATCACCGGTGCCACGGAAAAAACCGATGTGCTGTATTTTCAGGCTGATTTTAAAACCCCGATGGTTTTGATCATGGGGGCGGAGGACCACGGCATCCATCCTAATATTCTGGCACTCTGCGATCAGGAAGTCCGTATCCCGATGATGGGTAAGATTGCCTCGCTCAATGTTTCCGCTGCAGCCTCCGTTATTTTATTTGAGGCTGTTCGTCAGCGCACACAACCCTGACGCGGACTCCGGCCACTGGTCATGGATCGTATCATTAACCACAATAAGTAAGGCGCATGAATTTACTGGAAGCTATCGGATGGCTGGGCAACATTGTCCTGAGCATCGGGGTGATACCACAGGTATGGCAGACCTGGAAAACTCATGATGTCACCAGCTTTAACTGGTCATTTCTGTTGATGTGGGCCGGCGGAGTGTTCCTGACATTCATATACATCGCGGCCGGAAATATACAGACCGGAGAATTTCAATGGCCGTTATGGCTGAATTATGCCGTGAATATCTTTGGAACTTTTTACCTGGTGTATGCCAAGGTACGATACAGGGAGAAAAGTGGACAGTGACAGGGAATTAAAACGCGTTCCATTCCCTATTTTTCTTCATGCGCCGCTTCCCACTCTTCCATAGCCAGTTCCAGTTCTTTTTTTAGCTGGTCGTATTCGGCATAGGGATCCGGACCCGCATTGGCGGCCATGCTTTCCGGGTCGGCAAGGAACATTTCGACCAGATGAATCCGCTTTTCCAGTTCTTCGATGCGTTCCTCGGCTTTTGCAATCCGGGAAGCTGCCTTTCGTTTCTGACGGTCAATTTCTTTCTTTTCTTCGTACTTCTGCTTGTTGTCGGGGAGCGTGATTTTTATTGCGGTCTTTTCTGCAGGTATGGGTTCGGGCTTGCCTTTAATTTCCTGTGTTTCCTGCCTGGCTTCCTGTCTGGCTTCCTGCCTGGGCTCCGGTTTGGGTTCATTTTTTGGGGCAACCTCTTTACGCTCAATTTCTTTAAGCGTATTCAGGCGCTTCTTGCTGAGGAATTCGAATATATCTCCCGGGTGCTCTTTAACTTTCCGGCCTCTGAATTCAAAGATTTTCCCCACCAGCCCGTCCAGGAAATCCCGGTCGTGCGAAA
>JBBQOG010000395.1:0-3507 GCA_038330665.1 Bacteroidales bacterium | reverse complement strand
CGGAATAGAGGCAGGTGATGAAGTTTGCAGATGATAGTGATGGCGAGGATTCTGAATTTTTGATCTGGTACCAGGAGAAGGACCTTGTGATGGGCTTGTAGCATTGCAGGCCGGTAGTGGTTCCGATCCAGATATTTCCGGCATGATCGATGTTCAGTGCGGTGATCACTGACGAAGTGAGGTTCCCGGGTTTTCCGTCCCCATAATACCGGATCACCTGGCCGGTTTTGGGATTCAATTTATTAAGTCCCATTTGGGTGCCAATCCAAAAGGCACCGGTAGAATCCTCAGCGAAGCAGGTGATCTGGTTGGAGCTGATGGTGGTAAAATCCCGAGGATTATGCTCGATATGCCGGAAAATGAGAGTCTTAGTGTCCAATATTAAAATACCCTGATTGGTTCCGATCCAGATGTCTCCGTTTTTTGCGGCATAAAGGACACTGATGCTATCGGAAACCATACCATTCGACTTGTTGTTGTCGACTGTAAACTGCGTAATGGAGAAATCCTTTTTTGAAATCCGGTTTAACCCGCTCTGGCAGGCTGCCCAGATGAAGCCCCGGGAATCTTCGGCAAGACTAATAATTGTGGCATTGGTAAGTCCAAGAGAAGGATTTACCATATTGATTGTTACTGTTTTGAAGGAATAGCCATCGAACCGGTTCAAACCGCTCCAGGTTCCGGCCCATACATAACCTTCCTGATCCTGCAGGATACAGTTTACCGTATTTTGAGATAATCCTTTCTCAATCCGTATGTATTCGGAGGTAATATTTTCGATACGGTAATCCTGCGCGAATAAAAAATTAATCTGCAGAACCAGGAGCGCGCAGAAACTGAGGATTACCCGGATCATCGGGGTAATATATTACTCGAGCTGTCCGAGGAACTTGCCCACGATTAAAAGCAGGTTTCCTTTGGGGATGGGTTTGGAAATGTATGCATCAAAACCCGCATCCATTGCCCTTTTTTCATCATCTGCCATGGCAAAGGCGGTTTGCGCAATCTGCGGAACGTTTGGAAACAATGCTTTTATCTGGTGACGCGCCTCATATCCGTTGATATTTGGCATCTGCAGGTCCATCAGTATCAAATCAACTTTTGGATTCTGTTTACACGCATCAATAGCTTCTTCTCCGCTGCGTGCCCACAGAAGTGAGGCTCCGGTTTTCTGTAAAACCGCTTCCAAATACAGATAGTTGGAATCTTCGTCCTCAGCAATCAGAATGGTTTTGTTACTCCAGTCCATGGTAAATGCAGATTTTATATTAATCAAAATTAAACTTTTTGGTTTAACTTCAATAGGGTTTTATAATTTAATACAAGAAATTTTGCCAATGCCCGGGTTATTTGATAGCCTTTATGCTTTTTCTGGCAAGAATGAGCATAAATAAACCGAAAGCCAGCATAAACAATCCAGTAAGCAGGTTGATGTTATAACCGAGTGATTTAGCATAGATCTCTGTATCGCCTCCGGTCACCAATCCGTAGATTGACAGGATAAGCCCGAAAACCGTAAAAAGCATGCCGATTGGGATTTTAATATCTAGTTTCATTGTTTTTCTCCTACCAGAAAATGATGGATAATGTTAATGTGATCAGGCCGACGATTACGGCCAGGAATACCGGGCGATTATACCATTTGTCGTCTTTGTCGACAATACGCGGGGTGAGTGAATAGACCAGGCCGGCGAGATCTTGGTTGGTTTTTTGCTGTTTGGTGGTAAAAGTGAGTGTTACGGTAAAGAAGGTCGCAGAAGTCCAGGCGATTATGGCCGTCCAGAAGCTCTGGGCCATTCCACTGGGATAGGTGTGCAACACTCCCAGCCAGCCACCTTTGATCACATCTGCCGGATCGGCGCCAACGGGGATGGTGAGTCCGTGGTGGACCAGAGCACAGCCGATCCCGACGAGGAGACCCCAGAAAGCGGCGTTGCCGGTGGCACGCTTCCAGAACATTCCGAGGAAAAGAACCGCGAACAGCGGGGCATTCACCATCGAGAAGATCATCTGGAGGAAGTCCATGATGTTACCGAACTGTTTGGCCAGATAAGCGGCACCGATGCTCAGCACCACTCCGAAAATGGTAGCAACCTTGCCGACTTTCAGATAGTGGTCGTCATCCTGACCCGGCTTAATGTAGCTTTGGTAAATATCGTAGGTCCATACCGTGTTAAAAGCTGAAACGTTGCCGGCCATACCCGACATAAAGGAAGCCAGGAGGGCAGTAAGGCCCAATCCCAGTATCCCCGAAGGATAATAGTGACTCAGCATCGAAGTGATGACCGAATTGTAATTCGGACTTCCGTCGGGCATCAATTCCAGGGAAAGTGTCCCTTTGGAAGCAAGTGCCATGGCAGCCATCCCCGGAACGATAACCAGGAACGGGATGAATATTTTGGGCAGGGCACCGATCAGCGGGGTCTTGCGTGCGGCATTCATGGAATTGGCAGCCATTGCCCGCTGAACAACGAGGAAGTTGGTACACCAGTACCCGAAGGATAGAACAAAACCCAGTCCCATCAGAATCCCGAACCATTCCACACCCATGGGATTGGAAGTGGAGGAGCCCGTATGGGCCCACATCTGGGTCCATGCACCGGCCTCGAACCCTTTTCCGACGGCGACTTCAGCCAGCGTGTCGGACATGCCTGCCCATCCGCCAGCATCCTTCAGACTCAAAAAAACCAGTGGAAACAGCCCGATCACGATGATAAAGAACTGTAGTACTTCATTATATATGGCTGATGACAGTCCTCCAAGGTAGGTGTATGCCAACACGATTCCTGCCGAAACCAATACCGAAACATTAAAATCCCAGTGCAAAAGCTTTTCCATCAGGAAGGCAAGGGCGTACATGGAGATACCGGATGCCAGAACGGTCATCAGGGCAAATGCGATGGCATTCAGACCCCGTGTTTTTTCATTGAACCGGAGTTTGAGGTATTCCGGTACCGACCGGGCTTTTGATCCATAATAGAATGGCATCATGAACAATGCCAGAAAGATCATGGCCGGAATCGCACCGATCCAGTAAAAATGCGTGGTTGCCATGCCGTATTGGGCACCGGAGGCCGACATGCCGATCACCTCAAGGGCTCCAAGGTTGGCTGAAATGAATGCCAAACCGGTGACCCAGGCAGGTAGCGAACGACCGGCTTCAAGAAATGCTTTTGATGAGCTCATGTAGCGTTTGAGCGCCCATCCAATGCCGATAACAAACAGGAAATAGATTACAATGATTACATAATCTATCCAACCGAGAGTAAGAAGATTTGGCATAGAATCCGAGTTTAGTTATGTGTTCAAATGTATAAATTTAATCTCTTTTGAGCGTATTATTTGAGTTTAGGTACTTCACTATTGGCAATGGTCCCAATTTTCAGGGCGAAATTCTGAACTTGCTTGCCATAAAAATCCAACACCCTGATTTGAAGGTTTGTAGGCCGACCTCGATAGCTACCTACCGCGGAATATATTTCTGCAATATTTTCGCGCAGGCGAACC
>JBBQOG010000394.1:0-3517 GCA_038330665.1 Bacteroidales bacterium | reverse complement strand
GGTCCGACAACAAAGTCAATATTGCTGGATTTCATGTCCATCCAGGCAATGTCACTTTCATAATATTCGTCAGTCAGCAAGGCAGCTGCACGTGTTTCGAGGTATTTTTTCAGACCTGGATTTTCAGACAGATCCGCAGCTTTCAGCAGTAATGACGAAACCTTTTTGATCTGTTCACCAAAGAATTCGTGGTAGGGAATCGTGTACAGCTTGCCCGATGCGTCGCGCCTGAGCATGGTATATAAACTCATTTTGTCTTTCAGGTCGGCGGCACTGAACTCTTCCTTTGTCATATCTTCAGGATAAAACTGTGCACCTGCAGGTTTCGCCCCGAAGCCGGGAAGAAACGGTTTATCCTCGTTGAGCCGCTCCCAGGGACCATAATTGAGTGTCAGGAATTTCTGTGCATTCGGATCGGGAAATTTTGCAAACAGTGCTTTCTTATCCCCATACGTCTCCTGCCAGAATATATCATCAATAATGTCAGCCGCTTCGAACAGGTAGGGTAGCAGTTGCTTCTCCTTTGCCGATAAGGCACTCAGATCAGTTGTGAGCTGAAACATGGCATAACCTTTCAATTTTTCAACAATAGGGTCCGTTGTAGTCTGTGTTTGTTTGGTTTGACAAGACATGCTTAAGAGTATTGTCAAACTGATGACAATCAGTGATAAACTTTTTGCTTTCATGGTACTATTTTTATTGATCCACGTCATCAACCTTAAATTGGAACCCAAGTCTCTTGCCGGTTTTCTGCTTGGATTCCGAAATGCTGTGCTGTACCTGTCCGACTGACATGAGCTTCACTGCCTCATAGGGTGGAACTAAAAGGTCGAAATCGAGGCAATACTGAACGGAAGCTTTAACAATCTCCTGAATGCTTTCCAGGTCCACGACATTGGCTCCGAGCGTCGTATAATTGAACCCCGACTGGCGTTTGCCCTGCACGAAAAAATGGTTGTTTTTATTGATAAAAATCCGGGCTACCAGATACCCAAGATCCTCTTCTCGATTGTATTTGAATGAATCGGCAAGAAAATTATAGATGTTTATTACACCGGAATATCCAGCCGTTAAATCATCTTTGATATAATCAGTTTTCCAAATTTCATGGTCACGGTCGAATTGAAAAATATTGGAATGCATTGAAAAAATCAGTAAATCCCCTGCAACTTTAATCTCTGCGGTAAATTCCCCCTGGTCGGTATATCTTAACTGTATTCGTTGATCTTTACCGGCAAGTTTTTCATTTAGCTCTTTGGTAAAACGAAAAAGTTCCTGTTTTAGCTGTCTGAATACTTCAGCTGTATTGTCGTAAATCTGTTGTTTGAGATTTGATTTACTGGTTAAAGTCTTCAGGATTTTCTGATTTGGGTGTGCTTTGCTCATAGTTGTGATTTAGTATGACCTGGCAAAAAGAACCCTTCTTTCGGATGGCTTGCCGGTCCGTACACAGAAGCCGGGTTCCTGTTCATTATCCAAAGGTATGCAACGGATTGTTGCTTTGGTTTCTTCCTGAATCATTTTTTCGGTTGCCGCATCGCCGTCCCAATGGGCGGATAGGAAGCCACCCTTTTCAATCTGCGACAGAAAATCACTCCAGGTGTCAACTTTAAAGGTATTTTGTGTCCGGAAAGCCAATGCCTTATTGTAAATATCGATTTGCATCTGGTCGAGCAGAGCCGGAATTCTTGAGGTCAGTTGGTCCTGCTGGATCGTTTCTTTAGTCAAAGTATCCCTGCGTGCCACCTCAACGGTTCCGTTTTCGAGGTCCCTGGGGCCGATAGCAATGCGCAGGGGAACCCCCTTTAATTCATATTCGGCGAATTTCCATCCCGGTTTATGAGTGTCCCGGTCATCCACCTTAACAGATATGCCGAGTTTCTTCAACTGATCCTTGATTGAATGGGCGCGTTCAACCGTTGCCGAGTACTCTTCGGGTGTTTTGTATATCGGAACGATCACCACCTGCTGCGGGGCAAGTTTTGGGGGTAATACCAGACCGTTGTCGTCTGAATGTGCCATGACCAGCGCGCCCATCAGACGTGTGGAAACGCCCCATGAAGTTGCCCAGACATATTCTTCCCGGCCCTCACGTGAAGCATATTTTACATCGAAGGCTTTGGCGAAATTCTGTCCCAAAAAGTGTGAGGTACCCGCCTGTAAGGCCTTACCGTCCTGCATCAGGGCTTCGATACAATAGGTGTCGAGGGCCCCGGCAAATTTTTCGGATTCGGTTTTGCTTCCCTTGATAACCGGAATAGCCAGAAACTCTTCAGCAAAAGTTGAATACACCTGCAGTATCTTAAGGGTTTCCTCAACCGCCTCTTCCCGCGTTTCGTGAGCGGTATGCCCCTCCTGCCATAAAAACTCGGCAGTACGCAAGAATAGCCGTGTCCTCATTTCCCAGCGAACCACATTGGCCCATTGATTGATCAGGATCGGAAGGTCGCGGTATGAATGAATCCAGTTTCTATAGGTATTCCAAATAATCGTTTCGGAGGTCGGACGAACAATCAGTTCTTCCTCAAGTTTGGCTGAAGGGTCCACTTTTAAACCGCCATTCACCTCATCCTTCATTAACCGATAATGGGTCACCACTGCACATTCCTTCGCAAATCCTTCCACATGCTGGGCTTCGCGACTGAAAAAGGATTTCGGGATAAAAAGAGGGAAATAGGCATTCACATGCCCGGTTTCCTTAAACATTCGATCCAACTCCTGCTGCATTCTTTCCCAGATGGCATAACCATAAGGTTTGATTACCATGCAGCCTCTAACAGCTGAATTTTCAGCCAGATCAGCCTTGATAACCAAATCGTTATACCACTGAGAATAATTTTCACTCCTCGATGTTAATACCTTAGCCATTTTGTTATGTTTGGTACAATATTTGCTTAGTTTCAGAAAACAGAATACAAATTAAGGAAATAATATCCTATATTTAAAACCTCACAGGAGGGTGAAATTATGAAAGCAACAATTGCAAAATTATTACCCATTTTACTGTTCGCCACCTCATGTGGCACAGGGGTATTCCTGACTTCCGGTAATTCTGATGACGTTTATTACAACCCTGGAGACCAACAGGTAGTGGTCAACAGACGGATTGTAGAAACTCCTCTAAACCAGCCAGCGGCCAACCGTCAGGATGAAATTCGTTACGCACAGGATACCCTTCGTGTGAACGAAAGAAATTATGCTCTGGTGGATTCAACCAATCAGGAATACGTGAATCAGGGTGATTACGTGGATCAGGGTGATTATGTGGATGACGGTGGAAACTACTATGACAATGAAGATTTCTACTTTTCCAATCGCATTAACCGGTTCTACCGTCCATCCATGGGATTCGGATTTTATGATCCCTGGTATTCAGGAATGGGCATGGGCATGGGTTACGGAATGGGATATGGAATGGGATATGGAATGGGCTACGGAATGGGCTACGGAATGGGATATTACGATCCCTGGTATTCTGATTTCTATTCGCCCTACGGCTTCAGTTCCTGGTACAATC
>JBBQOG010000393.1:0-3517 GCA_038330665.1 Bacteroidales bacterium | reverse complement strand
AGGGAACGACCATACGGCTCAAGCATTCGGAGATGCTCGACAGCCTTGGGATGGCCGATCAGTCGAATATTGATGTGCATTACCGCCCGGTGGGCGACTCAGATCCCTTCCAGACGGATATCTTTATTTTAAATGGAGTGGGTGAGGAATCCTTCAGTCCGCGCTTCAATTACAAGGGATTTCAATATGTGGAGGTAACCAGCGACAAACCCATCAACCTGACGCAAAAGAGCCTGAGCGGGTATTTTATGCACAGTGATGTGCCCGTTGCTGGCACGATCAACTGTTCAAATCCTTTGGTGAATAAATTATGGGCAGCCACCAATGCTTCCTATCTGTCCAACCTTTTCGGCTATCCAACCGACTGTCCGCAGCGGGAAAAAAACGGATGGACCGGTGATGCTCAGATAGCGGTTGAAACTGGATTATACAATTATGACGGGATCACCGTGTATGAGAAGTGGCTGGCCGATCACCGCGATGAACAACAATCCAATGGTGTGCTTCCATCCATTGTGCCTACCGCAGGCTGGGGTTACACCTGGGGGAACGGCCCCGACTGGACCAGTACCATCGCCATCATTCCCTGGAATATCTTTCTTTTTTATGGCGATTCGAAACTGCTGGCCGACTGTTACGATAACATCAAATTGTATGTTGATCATATCACCGCCATTTCAAAGAATGGACTGACCGACTGGGGTCTGGGCGATTGGATACCGGTAAAATCGGTTACTCCAAAAGAATTCACGAGCTCCATTTATTATTATACCGATGCGCTGATTCTATCAAAGGCAGCCAAAATTCTCGGATTTTCCGACGATCAGAAAAAATATCTCAAATTATCGCAATCGATTGCCGATTCGATCAATGCAAAATACCTGAACCGCGAAACCGGCATTTACGGCAGCGGCTTCCAAACGGAACTCAGCACGGCTCTTTTTTGGGGTATCGTTCCCGAGGAACTTCGCTCGATGGTGGCCAAAAATCTTCACGACCGGGTGGTGGCCGACGGCAATCACCTGGATGTGGGATTGTTGGGGACCAAGGCCATCCTGAATGCCCTGAGCGAAAACGGATATGCCGATATGGCTTATGACCTCGCCTCCTGCGAAACTTATCCATCATGGGGTTACTGGATCGCTAACGGAGCCACCACCCTGCAGGAAAACTGGCCATTAAAAACCAATACCGATATCTCGCGAAACCACATTATGTTCGGTGAAGTTGGAGCGTGGTTTTACAAGGGACTCGGCGGCATCAAGCCTGACCCTGCCAAACCCGGATTCAAGAATATACTCCTCGAACCCCACTTCGTAACCGGACTTAACCAATTCGAAGCCCGCCATACCGGACCGTACGGCGAAATTATCTCCTCCTGGAAAAGAGAAGGGGGCAAGATCCTTTACAAGGTAGTCATCCCCCCAAACAGCACTGCCACATTAAAACTCGACAACGGAAACGTAATGCAGCTCGAATCCGGGAAGCGCGAATGGGTTGTGGAGTAAGCGGGTCCAGGATGTATCACGTTTTGCATCAATCGTCACAATTCCGCCATTTTGGTAATTCCCATTATTAGCCGTACCTTTGCAAACCCGCACGTCGATACACAGATCGTGTATCCAAAATCCCAATTGATATTATTCAGATCTTAAACAATTTTCAATTTCAACTCTTTAACTATTTTTTTACTAATTATTATTCATGGAATTTCATTCATTAAACATTATTGAACCTATTCTCAAATCGTTGCATGAGGAGGGGTATACCTCCCCGACACCGGTTCAGGAACAAGCCATACCCATAGTTTTACAGGGCATCGACCTTTTGGGTTGCGCCCAAACAGGCACCGGGAAAACCGCTGCCTTTGCGGTCCCTATCCTTCAGCTCCTGAGTGCAACCCACTCGAACGAGAAAAGAAGGAAAATCCGCAGTCTTATTGTTACTCCCACGCGGGAGCTCGCCATACAGATCGATGAAAGCTTTAAAGCTTACGGAAGATATACCGGACTCACTTCCACCGTGGTTTTCGGTGGTGTGGCCCAGGGACCACAAACCACTATCCTTCAAAAGGGAGTCGATGTTTTAGTGGCAACGCCCGGACGCCTCCTCGACCTGATGAATCAGGGATATATTACCTTGAGGGATATTGAGATATTTGTCCTTGACGAGGCCGACCGTATGCTGGATATGGGTTTTATTCACGATGTAAAAAAACTGCTTGCGGTATTGCCGACCAAACGTCAATCGCTCTTTTTCTCTGCAACCATGGCGCCTGAAATCATTAAACTGGCCGCTACGATCCTGCATAACCCGTCGAAAGTGATGGTCACGCCATCAGCCACTACGGTTGATACCGTTCAGCAATTGCTTTATTTTGTCGATAAGGGAAATAAGAATTCGCTGCTCGTTGATTTGCTCCAGGATCCCAAAATCCGCACTGCACTAGTTTTTACCCGCACCAAGCATGGTGCTGATAAGGTGGTAAAAGTTTTGCTCCGGAACAATATTAAAGCCGAAGCCATTCACGGCAATAAGGGCCAGAATGCGCGTCAGAAAGCCCTCTCCAATTTCAAGGATAAGAGCACTCGGGTTCTGGTTGCTACAGATATTGCTGCCCGTGGGATTGATGTGGATGATATGGAATTTGTCATCAATTTCGAAATGCCGAATGTGCCGGAAACATATGTTCACCGCATTGGCCGTACCGCAAGGGCAGGAGCAAACGGAACCGCCTATTCCTTCTGCGATGCAGAGGAAAAGGCCTATCTGAAGGATATTGAAAAACTCATCTCCATCCGCATACCCGTTTGCGATGATCATCCGTATCCGCTGATCGACCATCATCCGGTGAAGGCCCCGAAACAGGAGTTCCGCCGTCCGGAATCCCGTCGGCCGGAATCTCGCCGACCCGCCCCGCAAAAACCCGAATCCAAGCCGGCATCCCATATCGAAATCGTTAAAAAATCGCGATATTAGGTGGCAAATTGAATGCCATGAAATTTCGTTTTATTGCTGCAGGGATCCTTCTGACGTTTCTGTTTTCTTGTGGAGAGAAGCCGGACCTGACCCCTCGCGAAGGTTACGTTACGGCGACCGGTGGGCGGATTTGGTACCGCATCACCGGGACCGGCACCGGAATACCCATGCTGATGTTGCATGGCGGACCGGGAGTTCCCAGCTATTATCTGAACCCTTTAAGGGCATTGGGCAGCGATCGCCCGGTGATCTTTTTTGATCAGCTCGGTTGCGGACGGTCGGATCGGATTACGGCCGACAGCCTGATGACGGTTCCCAATTTTGTGAGCCAGGTGGAAATGGTGCGAAAATCATTGGGAATTAATAAATTCATCTTATATGGCCAATCCTGGGGGGCGATGTTGGGAGTCGAATATTACCTCAAATATCCGGATCAGGTGAATGCCCTGATATTATCCAGCCCGTACCTAAATACCACAATGTGGCAGGATGACGCCCGAATTCTTATAGCGACACTCCCGGACTCCATCCAGGAGGC
>JBBQOG010000392.1:0-3521 GCA_038330665.1 Bacteroidales bacterium | reverse complement strand
ATGGATGCGCTTACTCCAAGGGTTGCGAGGGTCAAAAGAATCAAGAGCGTTTTTTTCATGTTGTTTTGATGTTAATTATTTATCTGAAAAATGAAATACTGTATTTATTGGTGTTTCCGACCTGATCTGAAACACGAACGGTCATCTGATGGGTAATCCCAGACTGGATTCGTGCCGGATCATACTGATATTCAAGCAGGTTTTGTTTGGGGTCGTATTCGAGCAATATCCATTTGCCATCGATTTCACCCCGGTAACTGCGTATGCCCGAGAAATCATCGCGGAGGGTAAACTTAAATGAGTTCAGCGTTTTAAGCTGGGCGGAAGTGGAAAAATTCAGCGGAGAAACGGAAGGTCTTACCGTGTCGGCCATCACGCAAAAGGACCCGAAGCTTCGGGTTCTTGTTATGAGCCGGTCGCCCTCCCAGGTGCCGCCCAGACTGGTGAATCGACTTCCGCCGGCGGATTGGGCGATGGTGGCTTTACTCCTTAAGTTTTCCGGTATACGCTCTGCTTTGATGGCAATATTGAAAAATAAGTGTACCGGAACTTCCGGCCGATGTACGTTATAAAGGGGCGAAAAGCTCCCGGGACGGGGATCCGCCACAGAATAGTCGAAATAAAGATCTTCATAAAGTGCACCGGCGGGGAGATTGATCTCGAATCCGTCTGTTTTAAAGGTGTTGGGTTCTTCATAATTGAAGTAAGCCTGGTAAAGTGGAAGAAATGAGGGATCCCGGCTGAATCGTGAAGGTTCAAATTTTCCGTCAAAGCGGACTTCGGACTGATTTCCTGCCGCATCGGTCACCAAAATTTTGAATTGATGAACCACCCGGTCATTCACCTCAATCTGCCCCCGGTTTCGCGCAAAACGGTATACAGATGCCTGATTATTCGGATCGATGTATAATTTCAAAATGGCCTTGTGACGCTCGATATAGGTTTTGTAATCCATAAAACTGTTCATATACCGCGTTTCGGCAAATGAGAACTCATCCAGGCAGGATTCGAAAAAAAGGCTGTCGTCCAGATAAGCTTTAATCCGGTAAACTCCGCAATGATTCGAAGAACCGTTAAGCAGGTCGTATACCTCGATCCCGATTCCGGATAAGGCATCCATGGCCACTGGATTCATTCCTGCCGGGGTGTAAATGGACCCATTTTTGCGAACCTCAGTCGGAACGGGCCGGATCCAGTTGCGCCGGTCTTTCAGCGAGAAAACCCAAAGTTTTTCAATGATCGGCGGGATATCATCTTTGACCTTTATGCCACGGATCAGCGGATTAACCGGATTTTCCGACTGTGTTTCGCGCATTTCAAAGTGAAGATGGGGTCCTTCAGAGCTCCCGGAATTTCCGGTAAAAGCCACGACCTGACCTTTTCTGATCACCAACCGGGTGGCTTCAGGGAACAGATCCACCGCAAATGACTCCCTTCGGTATTGCTCGCCACGGACATACTGCTCAATATCTCTGTTAAACGCTGATAAATGTCCGCAAAGAGTGGTTAATCCATTCGGATGCCGGATATAGAGTGCATGCCCATATCCCCCTGGCTCCACTTTTATCCTCGACACATAACCGTCAGCAATTGCATGAACCGGGACGCCCGTTGTTCCGTTGGTTTTGATGTCAATTCCGGAATGAAAATGGTTGATCCGGGGTTCCCCGAAATTGCCGGCAAGCAGAAGGGCAATGTCAACCGGTGGAAATAGGGTGAGGCGATCCGGTGCAACAGTTGCCTGGCTGTATAGACTGACCGGAAAGATGCAGATTATCAAAATGTTAATGCAAAGGAATGTAAACGGTGATTTACTCATGGCCCCCAAAGATAAGGGATCGGCGGTAATTCCTTCAAAATTTTGATTTGATCTATCCGTATGTTACCTTTGTAATAATAATAAAAAGAGACCATGACATTCGAGCAGGAGGAAATGATCCGCCAGCTTACCTACAGGATCAGGTTACTGATGGCAAGATACCAGAGCCTGAAACATGAAAACGAAAGTCTGGTTGCCGAGAAAAATGAGTTATTAACTTTAGTAGAAAAACAAAAGATAGATATTAAGCATCTCGAACAGCAGTACACAACGGCCAAGCTGGCCAAATCGGTCCTTGTACCCTCGGAGGACCGGGAAACAGCAAAAGCCCAGATAAGCAGGATTGTGCGGGAAATTGACGAATGTATAGCTCTTTTAAATAAATAGGAGGAGAAGTGGATAACAGGTTCCAGATCAAATTGCAAATTGCCGGACGTGTTTATCCATTGACAATCGATCGTAAGGACGAAGAAAAAGTTAGAAAAGCAGCCAGAATTATCAATGAAAAATTTGGACAGTATCAAGAGAAATATAGCCAAAGGGATGGACAGGATTCACTGGCCATGGCAGCTTTTCAATTTGTTTTGAAACTGGTGGAGTTGGAAGAAAAAACGAACGATACACCTTTGATTTCAGCAATCGGTGAAATTACCGACGAACTGGAGGAGTTTATACAGAAAAAAATAGGCGTTCTTTGAATACAAAATATTGCCCGTATTAATCCTTGATCCTTGTAAAACTCAACACTATTCACATTGGAGTTTAGCTCATAACTTCATAGGACAGGCCTCGGTTATCCCGTTAGCGCGGGAGAGTTTCATTTGAAGCCAGTGGAAGTCCGACGAAGTTGGCCGCTCCATCCCTGCATAACTGGGGTTTTCGTTGTATCAAGGTATTAGTACGGGTTTTTTTATGAGTAATCGGGAGATATCCCACTATATATTAATCAATTAATAATGAACAAATTATGTCGTTAATAACAGGAGTAATTATTGCTTTTGCCACATTTCTGGGAGGAGGTTCCATCGCATGGATTGTCGGTCGGAAATCTTTACAGACCAAAGCATCAAATATTTTAAAGGATGCGGAAACCGAAGCCGAGATGACCAAGAAGGATAAGATTTTACAGGCCAAAGAGAAGTTTCTGCAATTGAAGAGTGAGCACGAGAGGCTGATCAATGAGAAAAATAGTAAGATCCTGATGGCTGAAAATAAAATCAACCAACGGGAAGCCGGGTTGTCACAACGGATCGAAGAGCACCAGCGTAAAACCAAAGAGATTGACGCCATCCGTGGAAACCTGAACCAGCAAATTGAGCTGCTTAACAAGAAAAACGAAGAACTCGACCGGTCCAATAAACTGGCCGTGGACAAGCTGGAAACCATTTCCGGACTTTCGGCTGAAGAAGCAAAACTGCAGATGATGGAATCCCTGAAGGCCGATGCAAAATCGGAAGCCATGGCATATGTTTCGGAGGTAATCGAAGAGGCAAAAATGACCGCCTCCAAGGAAGCCCGAAAAATCGTCATCAATACCATTCAACGGGTAGCCACTGAAGAGGCAATCGAAAATTCAGTGACTATTTTTAATATTGATAATGATGATATCAAAGGCCGTATCATCGGTCGTGAAGGTCGTAATATTCGCGCCCTCGAAGCTGCAACCGGAGTGGAGATCATCGTGGATGACACCCCGGAAGCC
>JBBQOG010000391.1:0-3550 GCA_038330665.1 Bacteroidales bacterium | reverse complement strand
CCCAATGAGGTCCGGAACCCTCTTCAATCCTGAAGGAAGAAACGATATCAAACTTGGTTGGATCTGCACGCACCAGTGCCATCTGGCCCTTTTTCTCATCGTAACAATAGAGCATCCCGTCGGCGCTGATAATCGATCCTTTGTTGTTCATCTTTCCTTCCCATTGATCGGTGCCGGTGGCCCAATCGATGCAGGCCCAGTTGCCCGAACTGTTGTTTAACCAGGTTGACCCGTAAAGATAGCCATCGATCAGCACATCTCCCCCGAAATGGGAATCCAGGAGGGTATTGGTCCACTTCAGTGCAGCCATGGTACCCTCTTTGTTCAACGATACCATCGCTGAAGGGTGGTTATACCCTTTTGTGACAAAAATATCTCCCTGATAATACATGGGTGTGTTGCAATTGGTCCGCTTCATGTATTCATTCGTCTGGGGACTTTCGAGTGCGATATAGTTGAACTCCCAGAGAATTTTACCGTCCGCAGGATCAGTCCCGAACAGCATATTCCCCATCAGGTTAATAATCATATCCTGATTATTGTGCCGCACAAACAGAGGGGATACATACGCGGCAGAATCACCGATGCTGGGTGATTGCCATTCCAGCTCTCCGGATTGTTTGTTTAGCGCGATCATGGTGGTTACCAAACCACCCGGCGTATAAAATACCTTGTCGCCGACAATCAGAGGCGACTCCGAAATCCCATACAGGTTGCAATTCCCTGAAAACTCTTCGAAAGCATTGCGATACCAGATTCTTTCTCCGGTTTTCGCATCGTGACACACCACCTCTCCACGACCGCTGATCATGTATAATTTTCCGTCGTTGAGCGTGGGGGTAGTCCGGGTATCTTCATAGGACTCATTCCAGGACCGGCCAAACCTCACCTGCCAAACCTCATTCCCATTGAAATCGAGCGCAGTTATATATTCAGATGAATCCTTGCGCCCGGTGACATATACATAATCCGGGCCGATGGCCGGCGAGGAATAACCGGTTCCGAGATTTCCAGCCGACCAGATTTTCGGGGGACCGGATTCAGGCCATTCTTTAAGCAAGCCCGACTCCGGGTATATGCCGTCGCGGCCCGGTCCCCTCCACTCAGATACCGTTTGACTCATGGTTGCAAGAGAAAATATCGAGACAATAATAGCTATTAAATACCTCATAATATGGATATTACGACTTATAAAATAATTGGGATTTATAAAAACATACAGATTTTGCCGTGCTAAAATAAGATAAGAAATTCTACATTTGTGCCAATCGCAAAATTAAAGACCAACAAAATGTCGGAATTGTTAGGAATAGGCTCACGTGTTAAGCACCCGCAAATGGGAAAAGGAGTGATCATCCAGGTTCGTTCTGATGCTTACGAGATTGGTTTTATCGAATATGGGGTTAAACTGATAAAGCGAGACTATGAAGGTTTGGAAATCCTTGAAGCCGTGGAAACACCCGAAGATCTCCTTTCCCATGAGGATATTGAAAAAAGTTTGATCCGTGTGCTGACCCGGTTCAGCGATGTGCAGCAAACCGTACCTCTGGGACAGAAATGGACCGGTGGCAAAATGATTTTGTACCCGGGCGATAAATCGCTGAAAGAAAAAGAGATACCGATTGAAACTTTCTTCCATAAGATAGTCATGATCCGTGATCGGGTCCGTGTGATGGAACAGCGCATCAACGCCAGCGAACTGACTGATGAGGAAAAGGTTGACCTCGAGCAATATATCACCCGAATTTATGGCAGTCTGACTACGTTTAACGTGCTGTTTAAGAATAAGGAAGACCAGTTTACGGGGGATAAGAAGGAGTGACGAGTGACAAGTGACGAGTGACAAGTGACGGGTGACGAGTGATGTGTGACACTCGCCAGAGTGGTCATCAGAAGGCCGGGATCGCTTTCAAAACAGCGGATTTTAATTCCGAATTTCAACTATTTCACCACATTATTTTCCAACCAGGGATCCCAATCCCTGGTTTTTTTGTTTCTGCTTCTTAACCAACGTTCATTTTTACAATTCCTGCAAGAGTTTCCCCGCTCCCTTTTTCCATTCCTCCCTCCCTTTTGCATCAATACAAGTAAATACCGATCATGAAATCATCGATTCTTTGTAATTTTGTTTCGAACTTGTTTCACATGAAGCTATTCCTTTACATCGGCCTTCTGTACTGCGCGATTACTCCAAAAAGCTCCCCGATCTGACTGAAATCATGCGAACGCATGGGCTGTTGTAAGATAATTCTTCCAGTTCCACACCTGGATATCGGATTGCCTCGTTTCTTCAATGCCGGCATAAATCAATGACATCTTTATCGGGGACTCCGGCAGGATTTTATTCCATTTTATGAGCCCGGAAATATAATCCTGGTTGAATGTGCGACCCGATTTAATCTCAATCAGTTCAACACCTTCCGGAGATTCTATCAGACAATCGATTTCCAATCCGTTGCTGTTTCGAAGAAAGGACAGGTCATTTTGGTTCATCCGGTGGGCTGATTGTTTTTGTAAGTCAGCAATGATCAGGTTTTCAAAAAGTCCACCTCGCAGATAGTGAGCTTCCACCTGATTCGGGTCCGAAAGTTTTAATAGCCAGGCTGCCAACCCAGTATCATAAAAGTACAGCTTGGGTGATTTTATAAGTCGCTGGTTTACATTCTTGTAATAAGGCTGAAGAAGGAAAACAATATAAGTTGCCTCCAAAACAGATAACCAGCCCTTGGCAGTGTTAACCGAAATTCCAACATCCGTGGCGAGGGAGGTTAAATCCAGAAGCTGGCCAATTCGTCCGGCACATAGCCGCAGAAACGTAATAAAACCCGATAGGTTATGAATATTCAGGATTTTCCTCACATCACGTTGTATATAGGTATCGAAATAAGACTGGTAAAAATCAGTATAGGGTATTTTCTGATCATATACCCTTGGGTAAAAACCATTTACGATCCACTGTGGAAAATCCCATTTACTCACGGTTGGCAAATTCTCAATTTCTGATATTTCAAAAGGCAACAGGCGGAGCATCGCCGTACGTCCGGCAAGTGATTGGGAAACCTGCTCGTGCAGTATGAGGTTCTGTGACCCGGTTAGTAAATACATACCGGGCCGGTTCTCACGATCGATGACCTCCTGCAGGTATGAAACCAACTCCGGAACCAGTTGAATTTCATCAAGAATGGCCTTGTCGGGATATTGCTGAAGAAATCCACGGGGATCCCTGCGCGCGCTCTCCTGGATATCCAGATTCTCAAAAGATACATATTTGTAATCCTTCGCCACGACCTTCACCAAGGTGGTTTTTCCCGATTGTCGCGGACCCGTTATAGTTACCACCGGGAAAAGCTCCATCAATCTGGTTACCTGGGCCTCAAGGGTTCTCTTTATCAATGCCATTTTATGTAGTTTTGCAATTCTATTGCAATATTACATAAATTAATTGTCTGAAGCTATTCGTTTACATCAGCCTTATGCTTGTTTCCTTCCTCAGCTTGCCTTTAACGGCGCAGGAAAAGGAGATTGTTGTGCCGTATACACTGGCCGACCG
>JBBQOG010000390.1:0-3559 GCA_038330665.1 Bacteroidales bacterium | reverse complement strand
AGTGTTCCGGATGAGCGAAGTGGTATCCAGTATGAAGCAGGTCAGGACATTCATTCCGGGAGCCAGCGTATTTGCGGCAAGTCTGTAACTGCTTGTCTGCATGGCCACTTCGTTCCGGTTGAGTTCCCACCAGGTTTTCTGGGTATTGGGTTTAGGCGCAAGTAACGACACACTGAAAGTGGTGTCACTGGAAACTCCGGGATTACTGTTCGTTGGTGAAAAACTCAGGATCGGGTTCGACCTATCCAGGATCGTGTTAACGATCTCCTCCTGGCAAACCGGACAAAAGCTGCTGTAAAGAAAACGCATTTCACAATTTTGGTGAGGCCGGCACCAGGCCGGGGATTCCTGATGTGCATAGATGCCGGTGCTACGGTACCCGAGCCATCTTTTCCACTTAACCTTTGCTGTGTCTTTTTGCTGGGTCATATTAGAATTCTCCCGGGCATACTGTGGACCCGCCCAATATTCATCAGACAATCCGGCAAAGGAGTGCCCGAGTTCATGAATACAGATTTCAGGACCGTCGGTATGAACGGTGGAGGTGGCGATATTCCCGCCGGAACCGCCGTAACGTGTGTCGTTGACAATCATAAATACCTGATCGTAGGCTGGGAAATTGTCGGCCAGCACCCGGTTAATCCTGTCGGTCCTAACGGGTACCACCAGGCGCCATATCCCTGCATAATTGAAAGTGCTCCCAAAATAATTATTGATCAGGCTATCAGGATCGTTGGCGGCACCTGAAACCTCTGAAGGTACTTTTATAGCAAAGCAATTGAAATAATCGCGGTAAGCTCCGTAGGGTGATTTCGCAAACAAGTGATCCATCATCCATTGAGCATCGGTGATAAATTTTCCAAGCTGATCAGCCTGGTAACCATCGCTCAGGAAAACCATGTTGATTCGCTGGTCGATGGGCCCGGTCATGGAAAGGGTATCGATATCAAAACGCTGTGAAAAAACGGACGAAAAGGTCAGAATGATCGTGATCGTAAGTAATAGTTTCCTCATTTTCTGATATTTAAAGTTGATAAAATTGCAGGAATTCCGGGTGCCTGGCAGGAGAACCGGATCGATTCCAATTCTTGCGGCTGGTTAATCCGTAGGTAAACCCTGGCCGTGTCAAGGAGGATGGTTTTACGTTGAAGTTGTCCCAGATTGTCGATAAATTCCTGATCGGTAACCAACGGGTGTTCAATTTGAAACTGACGAATTTTTTTATTGCCGGGTGAGAGTAAGGTAACTTCCACCGGGTAGCGGAGTAACCGGGAAGGTTTTTCTTTAATGGTGCCATCCACCAGCCGGTATTCAATCAGGCTCAGGCTGCAAGACTTATCAGACATGGTGATCGCGGAGAAGGTGGCGAAGGCGATTTTTGGCGCATCGGTTGAAGTCTTTATTCCCTGACCCGGCGGTTGGTAAGGCCGGCATGAAGTGAATCCCGCCAGAATCAGGATCCCTAATAAATAGATTTTTGTTTTCATAGCATTTTGCGAGCATTAGCTCATGAGGGATTCACAGCAACCAAAAGTAATCATTAGCCCATACAGATATGGTGTAATTTTGAGGACGATGATTCCGTATATTCAGGAAATAGCGATTCAACAATGGGTAAAACGATTGATTGTGGCAATGGTAACCGGGATGTTCAAAACCGGAATCGGATTTACCCGATGGATATATCGGTTTTTTTTGTTTCCTTCGATTCATAATCTTTAAAACCTCAGCAATATGAAAAAATTCCAGATTAAGGGCATGCTTCTGGCAGGTCTTTTTATTCTCGCCGGCCACGCATTTGGCCAGGAAGTCGTGGGCAAATGGAAAACCATCGACGATGAGTCGGGCAAGCAGAAATCGATTGTCCAGCTTTGGATCAGTGGTAATCAGCTCTATGGCAAGGTGTTGGAAACATGGGATGATGATGGAGTGACTCCGACCGATAAGCTTTGCGACAAATGTACCGGTTCTTTAAAGGATAAAAAGATTCACGGGATGATCATTGTGCAGGGTATTACGAAGTCGGACAATATCTGGAAAGGGAAAAAAGGCATTCTGGACCCGAAAAACGGAAAATTCTACGATGTGAAAATCTGGCTCGAAGATGCCAATACACTGGCTGTCAGGGGTTCGATCGGGCCGATTGGGCGGAAGCAGACGTGGCATCGGGTTGTAGAATAAGGCAGGAGGCAGTTGGCAGTTGGCAGTCGGCAGGAGGCAGTCGGCAGTTGGCAGTCGGCAGTTGGCAGTCGGCAGTTGGCAGTCGGCAGTTGGCAGGAGGCAGTCGGCAGTTGGCAGTCGGCAGTTGGCAGTCGGCAGTTGGCAGTTGGCAGTTGGCAGTCGGCAGTCGGCAGTTGGCAGTTTAGGGTCAAAGTTATAGGTTAAAAAAAGAGGGGGTGGAATTGTTTTCCGCCCCCTCTTTTTATGATCATTCTGATATTAGTCTCCGTAGTAATTTCTGCGGCGTTCGTTGGCTTTGTTGATGGGATTGGCATCGAGTACCCACATTCCGCGACCATGGGTGGCAATGACGATCATGTTATCCCGGGGATGAACAATCAGGTCATGGACATAGGTGGTTGGCAGATTACCCAATACTTCCCAGGAATCGCCGCCATTTTTGGAAACATAAACCGCCATATCGGTTCCGGCATAGAGGATATTGGCATTGAACGGATCTTCACGGATGACATTGACCGGACCGAGTGGAATATTGGCCGAAATGTTCTTGAAGGTTGTGCCATAGTCGTCAGATTTCCATATATATACCTGGAAATCATCGTCCCGTTTTCCATTCTGGGTCACATACACACGGCCCATTTTATATTTCGAAGCTACCACGCGACTGATCCATCGGTTTGGAGCCAGTTTTGAGGTGAGCTCGGTCCAGTTGCCACCTCCATCCTTTGTCATGTGCAGTCTGCCGTCATCGGTGCCGGCATAAATCAATCCGAATTTCATCGGAGATTCCGAGATGGAGAAGAGGGTCTGATATTGGATGTCGCCGATTTTCTTCGGATCGTTATAAGTAAGATCCGGACTGATCTTTTCCCAGGTATTCCCCTGATCGGTGGATTTAAACAGGGACTGCATACCATGATAAACGATATCAGGGTTGTGTGTCGACAAAATAAACGGTGCCACCCATTGTCCGCGGAGGGGGGGCTCATTGTCGAACATAACCGGAAGAATGCCCTTCCGCTCACCGGTTCCCACATTTGCGCGACTGATACTACCGTAAAATCCGGCTGAGTATACCAGGTTCGGATCGCGGGGATCGATAAAATGATTGCTTCCTTCACCCCCGGGGGCATTGGTAAATTCACTGGGACGGATTTTGTCACGTCCTCTGGAAATATCTATGGTACCGGCATAACTTCCATGGTCCTGTACCGAACCATAAACCTTGAATGGGGTTCCCATATCGAAGTTCAGGTTGAAGAACTGAATGACCGGAAGGTTATCCGTATTTTGTTTCCAGTTTTTGCCGCGGTCGTAGGAGAAAACGATCCCCCCATCGTTCACGTTTACCAGGTAATCTGTATTGTTCGGATCTATC
>JBBQOG010000389.1:0-3560 GCA_038330665.1 Bacteroidales bacterium | reverse complement strand
AGCCGTGATAGAGGCTGACGGAATGCTCTATTATTACACTCAGAAAGGCGATGTGATGCTGATCACCCTGGATCCCCTGAATATGCAAGTGGTGGGTAAATTCAAAATGACCAAAGGTGCGAAAGAGCATTTTTCGCATCCGGTCATCCATGATGGGAAATTGTACGTACGGCATGGCAATGTGATCCAGGCCTATAAGATAAAGGCTGGCTGACTCTTGTTAAAATTGCCGCCAGTTTGCCACATCGATTCCATTACTTCTGGATTGGCCAGAGGTACCGGAATATAGTAATGCAGCCTTGGGGGCACCCGATAACTTCATGTAATAAATCAGGTTTTTGAAAAAGTCGGAATTGATGGTCTGAGCTGATTTAATTTCGACAGGGAAAAGTGATTCTGCTTCTTCTATCAACAAATCAATTTCATGTCCGGTTTTATCGCGCCAGTAATACAATTCACCTGATTTAGAGCTGAAGGATTGTTTTTTAACCTGTTCTGAAACAACCATCGACTCAAAAATACTCCCTTTAAGAGGGTGATATTTCAGCTGGTCAATGCTTTTAATGCCCAACAAGGAACAAACGATCCCGGTATCGAAAAAGAAGAGCTTGGGTCGCTTGACGATGCTCTTGTTAAAGTTCTTAAAATGTGGCCTTAGTAGAAAAATGATATAGCTGGTCTCCAATACCGAAATCCAGGATTGAACAGTTTTCACATCCACCCCACAGTCGTTAGAAATGGAAGTCAGATTTAATTCCTGGGCATTTCGACCTGCCAATATTCTCATAAAACGTTCAAAGGAAATCAAGTCTGTGATATTCTTAATTTGCCTGACATCCCTTTCAATATAGGTACGGATATAACTGGGATACCATTCTTCGGGATCGATTTTCTGATCAAACACCGGAGGATAAAACCCGTAAAGCATAATTTCCTCATCCGTTTGATCAGCTTTATCCTCCCTGATCTCTGAATAGCTGAAAGGTAACAGATTTATCTGGGCGACTCTCCCGGCCAGGGTCTGAGAGATACTTTGCTGCAATAACAAATTGTTCGATCCAGTCAGGATAAACTGCCCTCGGGCATCAGAATTATCCAGTACTTCCTGCAAATAAGAAAACAATTCCGGTACTCTTTGAACCTCATCAAGAATCGCACCATTGGGTAATGCCGATAAAAAAGCCTGAGGATCCTGGATTGCCAATTCCCTTTTTCCCGGATTTTCAAGCGACACGTAAGTCTTCTGAGGAAATAGAGCTTTAACCAAGGTAGTTTTGCCGGACTGTCGCGGACCGGTCAATGCCACTGCCTTAAAGGAACCTGCAAGCTTCAGCAGCCTTTTTTCTATGCTTCTTGGTATCATTCCGTAAAGATAATGGAAAATTATGGAATCGGATTCCATATTTTTCCATTATCTACCTTTCATCCCAGAGAAAAGGATATCTCCAATCCAGATTTTTTCATCAGCGGCGAGGGGAATTGAACAAGTCGGGCTGACTTCCTTCCAACTCGAGCAGTTTCCTTTTTGCAAGCAATCCACCTGCATAGCCGGTTAATTCGCCTTTGCTGCCAATCACACGGTGGCATGGAACAATGATCGAGATCGCATTTGCCCCGTTGGCCGCTGCTACCGCGCGGATAGCGCGTTCATTACCCAGCCGCCGGGATAACCCAAGGTAGGTGATTGTTTGCCCGAACGGGATCTTTTGCAGTTCATCCCAAACCTGTTTCTGAAATTCTGTTCCAACCAACAGGAAGGGCAATTCAAATACCTTCCGGCTCTTTTGAAAATATTCATTCAATTGCAAAATAGCCTGTTCAACAACCGGTGAATGCTCCTCTCGGTATTCCGCCGACAAACCCTTACAGATACGCTCATCAATCTCTGCCCTCATTTTTCGGTAACGCCAGTCGCACACGCAAAGCTCATCTCCGAATGAACCGAGAATCAATTCCCCGAAAGGAGATTTAAAATATTGTATGCTAACCGGGGGCATCAGGTGCTGCAGATGTGCCGATCACTTCACCGTCGAATAGATTTTTGCCACTATCTTCCAGGTCCCATCCATTTTGTATAAGGACATATAATCGACATAGGTCAATTTGCCTCCCACAAAGAAATTCAACTTGGCGATCGCCGCTGTCCCGGCGACATCGATCATCGGAAATTCGATGGTAACCTTTTTTTCAGCCGGCCGGGGATATTTACCCTCACCTTTCCCTTTCAGTACAGCCTTCTTCCATTCCCCGATCGGGTACTCCCATAACTGCCCTTCGGCATTTATGGCTATCATCCTGAAGGATGGGTGAAAACCTTGATCGATTTTCAGTGTATCCCCCTCATTCTGAAGACCATCCTGATAGGAGTTCAGTATGGTCATTTTGATTTGTCTGATATCGGCTGAGTTATCTGTTTGAGCATTGGTGACGAGGTTCAAACTGAATAGTAGTACTGCAAAAACAACAATTCTTTTCATAATGGATCAATTCAAGGTAAGAACATCCGATAAAGCTATGAATAAAATAGATTATATGATTGTCCGTAATCATGCACCAAATTTCATACTTCGTAACCGGTGTGAAAGGCCTGGACTCATCTGTTGCGAGCCGGTTGCTGCCTTCGGTCGAAGTTGTGGCTGGCGTGGGTCATTCCGGTCGGGTTAGAGACCCGTCGACACTTTCCCGGATTACATTCTTAATTGTTTGTTTTTCTGGCGATTAGACAGCGTTGGTATACGATTACGGATAATCAATATAGATTAACAGGCATATTAGACCAAACTCCTCCTAATCCTTGTTCATCAGCGTTCCGCCTAAATTATATGTCTGTTTTTTTGGAAGATCCGGTACCGGAACCCCCTTTTCCATCAATACCTTCAGCTCACCGAAAAACCGCTCCGACAATTCCACGGGGAGAATTTTGTGGTTCTTGCAGATGGAGGCCGCCATGCCCAGTACCTCCCCTTCCATTCCGCACGTCCTCATTAATCTCACCGTTCCCAGCGCCACATGCGAAACACTGATATTACGGCCTGCCATCATCAGGTTATGGATATTTTTCGAGTACAGGCATCTGAACGGAATGGGGTACGGATAGATCTCAATATGTTTGGCTATGGATTTGAATTCTGCCCCGGGGAATAATTCTGAATTCTTCGGATCCGGGTAATGAAGGTCTATGGTCCAGGATGTTGATGCAGTACCATCAGAATAGACCCGTGGTTGGGTCAGATCCTGCTCCACCAGAACATAATCCCCCTTTAATCTTCTGGATTCTCTCTTACCCGCGACGTATGCTACCCATGTAAGTTCCTCATTTGCTAATTTTTCAGCTGCAACTGAATGGTTCTTGATGAATGACCAGTTTGAAAAAACGACAAGCATTCCGTAGTCCCTGATCCTTTCAAAATCTTGCACCATGTTCTTTCCCATACCGGTTTCCCAATTCCAGTCGCCCCGGGTAATAGCCTCCGCCTTCGATTTATCCCAGGGCAATCCCCAGGTGATATCCGGAAAAGTGACCCGGTTTTCCGACTTCATGGAGTACCATTGCACGGAGG
>JBBQOG010000388.1:0-3563 GCA_038330665.1 Bacteroidales bacterium | reverse complement strand
TTACCGCAATTATTGGGTGCATGTGATGGCGCAGCGAAGAAGCAGCCGCGGTGAATAGGCGAATGCCGGGATTGCCTATGCTTATCAAGAACCATTAGTGCATTAAACACTATAAGGTATTTGATTGCGGATATTCATATTTATTTTTGCAATAAAGTCAAAAGGAAGTAATCGTTTAATTTGCAATGCATTGTCGAGGTTGACCCACTTGGGATCCCCGTTAACCGACCAGAAGTTCCCGGCTTTATCGAAGGTGATACCCTTTTTCGGAATTGATAGCGTGGAAATAAAGTCATCCGACAAATCTTCCGATTTTCTGAAATCCCTGAATACCAGCAAAAGTGCATCGGTTGCGAGCGCCTTTATTCCTGGGCCGGGGCCATCCGTTAAAACCGATTCAAACGCGTAGTCCTCATCGGGATAGTAATAAAGGATATCAGATTTCCCAGTAACACGGTTCCATCTTGCAAGGCTGTCCATCCCGGTCATCCGGATTTTCGTCATGGCATTACTGCGTTTCTCAACCAACTGGATCTCATTCAACCCCTGAAAAGCCCTTCGTACCTGGTAATGATATTTGATCTGTTTCCCGGCATTCTTAACCTGCATGTAGTCAAGCGTTTTCCCCTCCAGAGTTGTTAGGTAAATCCGCAATTCGGACTGATGTTTATACGGGCTTGCAAGGAGGATCAACCGGTTGCCATCCATTTCATAATCAAGAATGTTGAGCGTGTACCACGGATCACTTTTGAAATTTTCTCTGCCCGAATGGTCACTTCACCGATTTCCTGAACCTCAGGTTCAAGCAATATTTTGATGTCCTTTTCGCCTGATTTGTTGACCTGGTAACTCCCTATACTTTAGCCTACATAACTAAAATAGAGGATAGACGGTATCCTTGTCAACTCAAGTGAAAACTCACCGGCCTCATTCGTGGTTCCGCCAAAAGAATCTCCCACAATAGAAATGTTCACATTAGCCAAAGGCTGACCGGTTATTGAATCCGAAACCGAACCGGAAACCGAATATTTACGATTCTGCGCCGGCAACTGGGACGCAAACACCATCAACACACTAAAAAGAAACACATGAGCTCCGTATTTCATAATCCGTACACCATTTAAGATTGAGTTCGACTCATCAGCTCCACCATCCCAGTGCTACCAGAAGGGGGACTCCTTGCAGCCAGATTATTTGCACTTAGTCTGAAGTTGCGGTCTAAGGTAACCAATTTAGAATTTAAAACCAATTGCCGGTTTTTCTTGTTAACTTGGTATCGGAAAGGCTGGAAATTGCCATCGATGCCTAACTAATATCAAGTTATATTCAAAAATGCAACAGGTAACTCTTTAGTAACATATTATTACTCTAAAAATGGTTAAGACTTCTAATAATCTAACAAACAGGTCATTATTACCCCTTATTGTGCTTGCGTTTTCTCTTTTCTTATCCTTAGGTTGTGAGAAAAGTTTAGATCTTTCGTCAATTGATGTGTTTTACGAGGAGATTCCCGGAAGTAAGAACCATGGTCCAAATGGAACCTGGTGGGGGTACAACCAATCCAAAATAGTTCGATATGGAAACACAGTTTATATGTATGTGATAGAAAATGAGAATCTTGACAACAATTCCAATCCAAATGCCTCCAATCCCTCGAAAATAGCCATCTATCGCAAAGAAGACGAAGGTAGTTGGCAAAAAGGATCCAGTTTCAATACATCCCGACCTGGGAATATACTTATTGATACAGAGGGGATTGTCCATCTGATTGTTTTCGAACCCACCTACACCCTCGCTACTGAAAATGGATCTTATGGGAGGTTGAAACACTATTGGTTCCCGAATTGCACGAACGCAGACATTACTACTTTTAATGAGGAGATTATTGTTGACAATGACGGGGTATCGCAGGGCGAAACAGTTAATATTCGCGTAGGTGCTTCGATAGGCCGCGATGATCTGATTGCTGTTTCTTACGGACTAAATAAAACACATGTAGTTTGTTACAAGGAAAAGAATGGAATCAAATGGCATAAAGAGCTTGCCGGATCTGGCCTGGGCAATGACTATTATTATCCCTATGTTCTGGTTGGCGGTTCGGGCATTAGCCTAGTGGCCGTTCAAGACGATTGGGTGGGTCAAAATCTGCCAAACATTTACCAGAAATCTCATTTTTTTGAAAAGAGGAATGGCGTGTGGAATCATGAAAACATTATTGATCTGCAAAATCACTCCCTGGCACCCTCTCGCCCCGAGTTAGTTGATAACAGCGATATTTTTGAAGATGCATCAGGAAATATCACCCTGATATACCTTACCAAACTGAATCCAGATGACAAGTGGCTCAATACATTCATTCAGACAACCCGAGATGGTTCTGGGTGGAATCGGCAGACCATAAACAATACTGACGATAAAACCAATTGGATACGCATGATGGAGGTAGACGGAGAAATGTATTATTTCTGCTCCACTTGGGATAAGATATACGTAAAGAAAGGAATAAATGGTAAGTATAAACGTCTGAATGGCCCTAAGTTGAAAGGAATTTACCCCTATCTTGCCGCGCCACGTGGCGGAACGAGCAGCTCGGTCGAATTTATAGATCTATTATTGCACAGCGGCGACAGCCAATCATACCCAAATGCAAAAAACTATTACGTAAGAATTGCCAAAAGCGAGCTGAGTAAATTGTAAGCTTTTTATGAAGTCGGGCAAGGTAGAAAAGAATACTATTGGGAATTCTTATTATCAAAAAGCCACCCAAAGAGGTGGCTTTTTTTAAAGCATTTTAGCGGGGGCCAGCCGGCAGATTGTTGAGCAGGTAGCGCGCCATGTATACCCGCAGGTGCAGCGAAGTGCCCTTGCCCTCGCGGATCCCATGATCCCGGTGAGGATAGGCCATATAGTCGAACGACTTGCCCAGTTCGATCAACCGGTCGACCAGCTCCTCGGTGATCTGGATATGGGTATTGGTTTCACCAGTGCCCTGCACGATGAGCAGGTGTCCCTCCAAACCTCCGGCAAAGTTAATCGGTGCAGATTCCTTGTACCCGTCCGGGTTGACAGCTGGTGTCTTCATGTAGATCTCCTGGAACCATGCGTTATATAGGTGAGGCTGGGGCTTTGGTGCCACGGCGATCCCCATCTTATATACATCCGGCCTCCTAAACATGGCATTGAGGGTGTTTGATCCTCCGCCGCTCCAGCCCCAGATGCCGACCCTCGAAAGATCGGCATAGGGCCGGATCCTGCAAAGTTCGGTGACGGCTGCCGCCTGCTCCTGCGTTGACAGCGGACCCAGCCGGCCCGATATGGCGCGACGCCATGCAGCTCCCTTCGGACAGGGGGTGCCCCGGTTATCGATCGAAACCACCAGGTAACCCAGGTCGGCAATCACCCGGTGAAAGTCGGCCATGGCATGGCCCCAGGAATCAATGACGGTCTGTCCGTGAGGCTCACCGTAAACATAGACGAATACGGGGTATTTGCGCGAGGGATCAAAATCCCGGGGCTTGATCATCCAGGCATCGAGCTCGATACCCTCCCCTATATTAAGTGTG
>JBBQOG010000387.1:0-3572 GCA_038330665.1 Bacteroidales bacterium | reverse complement strand
GGCACCTTCAGCATCACCAACGGCGGGACTTATGGCTCCCTGCTTTCCACACCCATATTGAATCCTCCTCAACCGGCCATACTGGGTATGCACAATATCGTGGAACGCCCGGTTGCGTTAAATGGCCAGGTTGTCATCAGGCCCATGATGTATGTGGCCCTCTCCTACGATCATCGGCTGATCGATGGAAAAGATTCCGTAGGTTTCTTGAAAACCATCCGGGAGCTTATTGAAAATCCAATGAAACTTATTGACCAAACAGGTCTGGCTGAAAAAAATCTCCTTGGGATCTGACTTCAATCAGACGGGCATTTTCCAGGTATAGAAGGTAGCCGCGAATATCGGGATAGCCCATGGCTGAAATCAGATTCATATATGTGGCTACCTGATTTTCGTGTTTAGGTTCAGGAATACCGGTTTTATAATCGATAATGACCACTTTGCCATCCCTGAACATGACCCTGTCGGGTCGTCGTTCGCCTTTGCCGGGAACCAGAATTCCGGTTTCGTTCCAGATCTGCCATTGGCCCGAAAACCATTCAGAAATTTCCGGAATTTCAAACAGCCGCATCAAGCCGGTCTCAACCAGGTGAGCTTCCTCAGAAGAAAAGAATCCGGCATTAACCGATCGTTCCAGGCTTATTTCCAGATCCGCCCGGGTATGAACCGTTTCCAGCACATGATGAACATTTTTGCCGAATCGTGTTCCGGGCAACTCCTCTTCAGACCGGTTCGTGATGCGGCTTTTTAGTTTGCCGGTGATCATCGGGGTTTTCAGGTGAATCTCATTCACCTGCTGACCCGCTATCACCTGATTCCTGAAGTCAGGATCACCAAGCCTGAACACCGATTCTTCAGAAAGTTCATCCTTCAGGCACTCATATAGGGCCTCAGCCACAGTTTTCATTCCTTTTCCATAGGGACAGAAAACGATCAGCACATCGATTGCCCGGGTAAAGGCCACATAAAGCAGATTGAGATTATCGAGGTAGCAATCCGCTTTTTCGTTTCGATAACCGGCTTCAAACGCGGATTGTTCGAGCAGTGTGCTGTATCGTACAGGAATCCTTGGGACTTCCTCAAATAAGGTTCCTTCGGTAGGGACCCATATCCAGGGAGCACGTTGGGCACTATGATTAAAATCCCAGTTGCAGTAAGGAATGATCACTACCGGACTGGAAAGCCCCTTTGCTTTGTGAATGGTCATGATACGCATCGATGATCCGATGGTTTCAGCTACCAGCATCTGCTTATGTCCGCTGGCTTCCCACCAGCTCATAAACCCGTCGGGATGACTGACACCCCTGTTCATGCATCCCTTGACCTGGTCGCGGAACTGGAAAATATAGGCAAGGTCGGTTTCCTGCTCATCCAACCGATAAGCGGATATCAATGCATCAGTGATAGTTAACAGGTCATTATACCGTAGCGAATTGATCAAGGAGACAAACGCTTCCGCATCCGACAGGCGGAATCCGGGTACCGGAGCTTCACCCGGATGAATCCGGGAATGAACATCCCATAAAAACAGATCACGATATAGGGTTAACCTCGGATCGGCCAGATACCGGAGGGCATTCAAAATAATCCGGATCACCGGGGAATTCCCGATTCTAAAAACATCCGAGGATATGAAGGTCCAGTTTTTACCTCTTCCTGATAAGATGGCCGTGATTTTATCCGCATCCGCATTTTTCCTCACCAGGAAGGTGATATCTTCCTGTCGGTAGCCCCTGTTTTCCAGGAGATCTTCCACCATTTCCGGCAGATGAGTGCTCAGCTCCTCACGCCAATCAACACCTTCCACATTTTTAGCAATAAAGCGAACTTCCACCCGGCCCGCGAGGCCGGCCCTGCCACCGGGCTCCTGGTGGGCCTCACGAAACACCTTACCGATGATATCGGGGTCGGTTGATCCCAGGTGCACCGACACCTGACCCGGCAATGCTGAAAAAATCCGGTTATTGAAGGCAATGATTGACTCACGGCTCCGCTGGTTCGTGTCGAGCGGAAAAAAATCGGAACGAAAAGAATGCAGATCGGCTATGGCTTTTTCATGCAATAGTCGCCAGTTACTGTTTCTCCAGCGGTATAGCGACTGTTTGATGTCACCGACAATCATGCTCAGCCCGTCCGTCGACAAGCTGTCAATGATCAGGGGTTTAAAATTCTTCCATTGAAGGTCGGAGGTATCCTGAAATTCGTCAATCAGGAAATGATTGAAATAGGTACCGGTTTTCTCATAAATAAATGGGGAGGGGTTATCGCCAATGATCTGATTAACTAAAGGTTGAGAAAGACTCAGCAGAAGTTGGTCATTCTCATTGAAATACTCCCGGAAGTAATCAAAAAGCAGGGCCGCAAAACCGAGTGCATACAGATTCCGGTTAACAGCCTGAGCAGTATTATAGACCCTGAAGCGTTCCCCGAATAATTCAATTGAGTCATTCAACAGCGGGTTCAGCTTCGAATAAAGGTTGTTCAGAATCTCATTCCGGATGGCTGGCGGGCTTTTCTTTGCCACCCATTTCTCAGGATTATCAAGCGCCTCATTGGCGCGCGTTTTTGGCCCTTCTTTGGAACTCTCCAATCTGACCAGCGTTCCGGCCGGTCCCGACTTTCCATATGAAAAATCGCTCACCGAGAGACCACTACTGTCAATTATGGACTCGGCACTTTTGGCGATCCTCGCCTTTGCTTCATTGAAATCGTGGATAACCTTTCTACAAGTGCCTTTCAGCCTGGATATTACCTCCGGAGATGGAATCTGGTCAGGATCCGAAACAAAGGAAGCCAGGATATCTTCTTTCAGCAGTTCCTTCCCCAATCGGACCAGATCCGCTTCCAGCTTATGCCAGGTCTCCTTGTTTTCCATCCGCTCATTCACCCAATCAACCAACCAGCTCATCAGGGCAGGATCAGAATTAGCCTGATTAAAAATGTATTCGGAAAATCTTTCCAGTACCAGGTCGCTGTCGAGTTGGATTTCAAAAGTTGAGGACAAGCCAGATTCACGGGCAAATGACCGGAGTACCTGTTGGAAAAATTTGTCGATGGTTCCAACCGAAATCCGTGAATAGTCATGCAACATCCTGGACTTAACGGTGTTTGCGGAATACTGGATTCCACTGGCCGGTTTCCCAAGGGTTTTGGTCAGATAGTCAAGGTGTTTGGAATCCTGGGGTGTTTTACCCAAAAGGTCCAGTTCCTCCAGGACCCTGGATTTCATTTCGTCGGCAGCCTTGTTGGTAAAGGTAACAGCCAGGATCCTCCGATAATCATCTGGAACGGCCAGAACCTGCTCGAGATATTTCCGGACCAGCGTAAAGGTTTTTCCCGATCCTGCGGACGCCCGATAGACCAAAAATTTTGACAACTATCTGAATTTTTGTTAGTTAAAACAACAAATTGAACATTCCAATTGATGTCAATTTAGTTAATTCAGCGAACTTCCTGAATAAAACCGGGGTCATTAAGATCAAATAAAAGCGCTTTGGCTGCCTGAACAACCGCTTCCGTGCGGCCCGCCTCATACCAGAACGATGGCGACTGATCCCAGGTAAGTATAGGCT
>JBBQOG010000386.1:0-3599 GCA_038330665.1 Bacteroidales bacterium | reverse complement strand
GATATTTTCCGACCGGCCCTTTTCAAAGGCCTCCTTGTACTGCCTTCTTAATTCAAGGATCCGGCGGGCATCCGCACTGGTATGATGGGTCAGCTGGGCGGAGTTTCGCAATGATTCCTGCATCTTCGATGCAATAATCTTTCTCATGTTGGAAATTTTCCGGACTTCAAAGTCTTCCCCGGCCGCGGTTTGCGATAAGATATCGAAGGTAGTCACGCGGTTTCCGATGCCGGTTCCCCGTTCCGGAACGGTTTTCCCGGATTCTGCCGCAAGAGCTCTTGCAGCCGGAGTAGCAGCAGATTTTTGTTCGTAAGCCCGCAAAACATCCAGCTCCATGATCCGTCCCTCCGGACCGGTGCCGCGAAGGTGTTCAATCTTGAATCCTAATCGCTCCGCTTTCATACGGGCCCGCGGGGATATTTTTATCCTTTCCCCGTCGGTAAACTGGTGTTCCGGCGGTATGGCGATTCCGGTATTTCCGGTCAGCGGTGTTTCAACTATCGGG
The DNA here is from genome assembly GCA_038330665.1 of Bacteroidales bacterium. Taxonomy (GTDB): domain Bacteria; phylum Bacteroidota; class Bacteroidia; order Bacteroidales; family UBA12481; genus UBA12481. The sequence continues at coordinate 3,094 of JBBQOG010000386.1, read as the reverse complement.
GCAGCGGTTTTCGGAACCTCTTGCATTTCAACGGAAAGACCGGCGACGGTTTCGCCGGGCGTTCCAATGAAGGCTACCGCTTGGAGCACCGGGACTTCATCCCCTTCCTGAAAAAGTATTTTTAGTAACGTTCCGTCGGTGCCGGATTCACATTCAAATGCGGCCTTATCCGTTTCATAACTGAACAGTATATCTCCTTTTGTAATCAAATCCCCCTCTTTTTTGTTCCAGCTGCTGATGATACAGCTTTCCACGGATTGCCCCTGACGAGGCATGATAACAGATGTAGCCATGAATAACTTATTATTACATGTTGTGATAGGAAAAATTATTGTGTTTCAAAAATACTTATATTTGTTGATATTTAATGTATATTTGATAAATAATTATTAAACTTGTATATACATGTTGGTTGCTTGTGTATACAATAATAGATAAAGATGTCAGATCCGGATAAGACGATTCCTCAATACCGAAGGGTTTATGAATTGCTTCGTAAACATATTCTCGACGGGGTATACAAGGAAGGGGATATTCTTCCTTCGGAGAACGAATTATGCCGACTGCATAACATTACCCGGCCGACCGTCAGACATGCCCTTGCGCAGCTGACCCACGACGGGCTGATTCACAAACATCAGGGCAAGGGCAGCATCGTTCACCGGATTCCCCAGGATATCGGGATCTTATCCGTTTCCGGGACGACCTCGGCCATTGGAAGGAAAATTCTGAAAACGCATATTCTTACGGGTCCATCTGTGATCCAATGGCCAGAGAAATTTATCTTCGACCTCTCACCGGTGGAGATCGAGTCGGGGTGCATTTACCTCGAGAGGGTAAGAATGGTGAACGAGATCCCCTTGTTTTATGATATCAGTTACATTGCGAATATCAACCTGCCGCGTTTCTGTTCGCGGACCTTTGAAAATAAATCACTTTTCGAGATACTCCGAAAAAGTTATTCCATCGAAATCAAGGGCGGGGAACAGCGACTCAAAGCTATTTCGGCTCAAGGGAAAATTGTAGACCTCCTAAAAGTCAAAAAAGGAATACCGATTCTTTACCTTGAGCGCAAGCTGGAAACAAGCCGCACCCATTTTTTTGTATATTCCGCTCTCTATTGTAATACCCAAACCCACGCACTTTACGGCGCCTTTTAATTAGTATACCTATGAGAACAAAAGCAGTCAGGATTTACGGAAAAAACGATCTTCGACTCGAAGAATTTGATTTGCCCGAATTGAAGGACGACGAGATCCTTGCGCATGTGATCTCCGACAGTATCTGTATGTCTTCGTATAAGGCGGCCAAACAGGGCTCCGATCATAAAAGGATTCCCGCCGATATTCATATTCATCCGACCATGATCGGCCATGAGTTCTGCGGCGAAATTGTGGAAGTGGGTGCCAAATGGAAAAACCGGTTCAAAGCAGGTCATAAATTTTCCATTCAGCCGGCACTGAACTATAAAGGCAGTTTGGATGCCCCTGGATATTCCTACCGTTTTATCGGAGGAGATGCTACCTATGTCATTATTCCCAATGAGGTGATGGAGATGAATTGTTTGCTGGAGTATTCCGGCGACGGTTATTTTATGGCTTCCCTTTCTGAGCCCATGTCGTGCATCGTTGGCGCGTTCAGTGCCAACTATCATACGGTTACCGGATCTTACATGCACCATATGGGTATCGTGAAGGGCGGGAACACAGCAATTCTGGCAGGCGGCGGAGCCATGGGACTCGGGGCCATCGATTATGCCCTTCACGCAGAACGGCGTCCGGGCTTACTGGTCATTACCGATACCGACGGCGAACGTCTGAAAAGGGCCGAGTCGCTGTTTTCAGTGAGCGAAGCTGAAAAGAATGGCGTCCGGATTCATTATATCAATACCCGGGACATGGCCGATCCAGATTCGCACCTTCTGGCATTGACTGATGGAAAAGGTTATGATGATGTGTTCGTTTTTGCCCCTGTCCGGCCCGTAACCGAACAGGCCGACCGGATATTGGGCCGCGATGGTTGCCTGAACTTTTTCGCCGGCCCTACCAATGCTGATTTCAAGGCGGAATTCAATTTTTTCAATGTGCATTATGCCTCTACACACGTGGTGGGCACCAGCGGTGGAAACACCGAGGATATGATAGAATCCCTAAGGCTGATGTCGCTGGGAACCCTCAACCCGGCCGTGATGATTACCCACATTGGCGGATTAGATGCGGTCATTCCCACTACGCTTCATCTTCCGGAAATCCCCGGAGGTAAAAAGCTGATATATACCAATATCAATATGGAGTTGACTGCCATAACCGAATTTGCGGACAAAGGCAAAAGCAACGTATTATTCCGTGAACTGGACACGCGGGTGCAAAAACACAACGGTCTCTGGAACACCGAAGCAGAAAAATTCCTGCTTGACCATTTCCAGGCCTAAAACCTTACCGTCATCACTTCTTCCCCTGCTAATTCCAGGGTGTTTGGTATTTCCCCGAGTTTATTCTCACCGGTATTGCTCATCCAGATTTTTGATCCGGACTCCGGCCTAATCGTGAATGTATCGGTGGTTTTCGACGGATTATATAGGGTCAGGATAAAACCATCCCCATCGTCTGCCGGCTTTAAGGCAATTACCGTCACCGCTTTGCTCTCGAGAACAAACGGCGATTTGTACGGAACTCCATTATTCGGACGGATCACCAATGGTTGTGTAAAACCGGTGGCAAAATGCGAGGCTTCCGTGCTGTTGAACACCCCGTGCGGCCTTAAAACATAACGGAACACAACGGGCCCTTCCTGGTGCTGACGGTAGTTGGTGCCCCAATGGTTGTTCATCGCCCAGGAATAAAGGGTCTGAGTGGGTTCAACTTTTTTCCTCCATACATCCGGATTGTTTTGCGACCCTACCAGGTTGGCCGAAATTTCCCCGACCTCAACCAATGGTGCATCCAGGGTGACCCAGGTTATCCCTACACTTTCGTTCGACACATCCGCCCACCGGCCCACAGTGAACCAGTTTTTGCAGGCACTCGGCATCTGGTCCACTTCGGGGATCATCTGACCCAGAGGCAGGTCGAGCCGCATGGTCCCGCCATTCACG
>JBBQOG010000385.1:0-3612 GCA_038330665.1 Bacteroidales bacterium | reverse complement strand
GACTTTTGGTCTGAATAATTTTCAGACTTCTTTGATCACCTCCATTTCCTTTTTCGCTTTTTTCGCCATTTCCTATCCCGCCCGGTTGTTCATCGACCGGTTCAAAACGGTAACCACCATTGTTACCGGCTGTTTGCTGGCCGCCCTGGGGTTGCTGATTTTTGTTCCCGGGGCCCTTTTACTGTCTTATCCTCTTTTTCTGTTTGGGGTTTTTTTGATGTTTTCAGGTGCCACTTTCCTGCAGGTAGCCTGCAATCCCTATGTGAGGGCGCTGGGCCCTGATCATTCCGCTGCCAGCCGGATCAATTTTTCGCAGGGGTTGGGGGCTATCGGGGCATTCCTTACTTCATACGTAGCAGGGGGATTTATCCTGAAGCTTTTCAAGGATGACCCCTTCCAGGGTATTGTGTGGTTCTATCTGATTCTTACTGTATTATATGCCGGACTGGGTTTGCTCATCCGGCTGGCAAACATGCCGGTAAACCCGAATGATGCTTTGCATGAACAGCTGGCCAGGGAGGTGCAGACCGACGGAAAGAAAAGCGCCTGGGGATACCGGCATTTTCGTACCGGGTTTATTATTTTGCTTCTTTACATGGGAGCGGAAGCGATTCTGTACCAGCTAATGACACCCTATTTCATGAAAGAGGAGGCCATTGATAAAGCCCGTGCGGTGGATCTTTCGGGACTACTGTTTTTCGGATTGATGGCCGGACGTTTGCTCGGTGCGGGGATGCTTTTAAAAGTGAATCCGGGTCGATTGGTAGGCTGGTTTGGAATGCTGGCAGGATTGCTGGTAGTGATCTCCATGGCCACCCACGGGTATGTGGCGATTTATTCCATCACCTTAACGGGATTCTTCATATCCATCATGTTTGCAACCCTGTTCTCATTGGCAATCGACGGGCTAGGGAGATTTACCAACGAAGCTTCCTCCTATCTGATCATGGCCATCTCGGGTGGATTTTTCCTCCCGTTGCTGTTCGGATTAGTGGCCGATTCCCTCAGCTTGAAAACCTCCCTGCTGATCGTTCTCATTCCTTTGCTGCTGACTTCGTGGTACGGATTCTTCGGAGCAAAAAAGAAAATTTGAGATATTTTGCGGTTGTAATCGCAAAATAACATAACAATTTGCGGTTGTAATCGGAAATTGTTCTAAATTTGGCTGAAATACATATAGAATGATTGAAAGGCAAATAGGAGAAAGTATCCTGAGCCGGTTTGAAGATCCCAAAGCAATTATTCTGCTGGGGCCCAGGCAAGCGGGGAAAACCACTCTTCTGAAAGCATTGATAAAAGGCCAGAACCGGAAATCACTTTGGCTAAATGGGGATTATTCGGATATAAGAGAACTTTTTATCAAACCTAATGCTGACAAATTCCGGGCTGTTTTCGGAGACACTGAAATAGTTGTCATTGATGAAGCCCAAAGGATTGAAGACATTGGGTTATGTTTAAAAATCATTGTCGATGAAATTCCTGGCGTGAAGGTAATTGCATCAGGTTCTTCTTCTTTTGAACTGGCCAATAAGGTGAACGAACCTTTGACAGGCCGTAAGTGGGAGTACATGCTATACCCGTTTTCCTATCAGGAGATGTGCAACTCTGCCAGTATTCTTGAAGAAAACCGGATGTTGGAACACCGTTTGGTTTATGGCTATTATCCTGATGTGGTTAATAATCCGGGAGATTCAAGGGAAATGTTGACCGAATTGGCCAATAGTTATCTCTACAAAGATATCTTAACCTGGGAAAGGGTGCAAAAGCCGGCAGCATTGGAAAAATTGGTACAGGCTTTGGCATTCCAGGTGGGAAATGAGGTTTCATACAACGAGTTAAGTAAAGTTGTCGGGCTTGATAATGAAACTGTTGAACGCTACATTGGTTTTCTGGAAAAAGCATTTATCGTTTTTCCTTTACCATCCTTTAGCCGTAATATTCGTAATGAACTGAATAAATCCAGAAAGATCTACTTTTATGATAATGGATTGCGAAACGCCGCCATCCAGCAATTCAGCCCGGCAGGGTTACGATCGGATATTGGTGCCCTTTGGGAAAATTTTCTGATCAGCGAGAGGATGAAATATTTGGGAAACAATAAGCTGTATGCTAACCGGTTTTTCTGGAGAACCCGCAGTCAGCAGAAAATTGACTATATCGAAGAGAGCGACGGAATGTTAAATGCTTTTGAGTTTAAATGGAGTCTGAACAAGAAAGCTTTTTTGCCGAAAACTTTTCAGCAAGCCTACCCTGAACACCGTTTTGAGGTGATCAATCAGGACAACTACCAGAAGTTCTTGTTTAAGAATGCCACTATTTGACCAACCTGAATACTATCTTAAATATTAAATAGTTTATACAACTTGTTCCTAACCTCCTAACCTGCTAACCATTCATAACTCTCATAACTCTCATAACTCTCATAACTCTCTTAACCTCCTCATCCAGTGGATAAAAGCCTGACCGAAGCCGCCGCCATTGCCTCCCGGTTCATCAATAATACCAACCGGAATATTTTTCTGACAGGGAAGGCTGGAACTGGTAAAACAACGTTTCTCCGAAGCATTGTGGAGCAGACCTATAAAAACACTATTGTTGCGGCGCCAACAGGGATTGCTGCCATCAATGCGGGTGGAATAACGCTTCATTCACTTTTTCAGCTGCCTTTCGGGGCCTTCATTCCATCAAATCAATTGCCTTCGGGGAATATCCAGATCCAGTTAAACACGCCGGATTCGTTGCTGCGCGGATTACAAATGCATGCAACCAAGCGCAAATTATTGAGGGAGCTGGAACTGCTTATAATTGATGAAGTCAGCATGCTCCGGGCCGACCTGCTGGATGCCATCGATACCACACTGAGAGCTGTTCGAAGGAACAAAACCCAACCGTTTGGCGGGGTTCAGGTGCTTTTTATCGGCGACTTGTTTCAACTCCCGCCAGTGGTAAAACATGAGGAATGGGAATACCTAAAACCATACTATTCCGATATCTATTTCTTCGCTGCAAAGGCACTGATAAACCAGCAACCTGTTTATATTGAATTAGATAAGATCTACAGGCAATCAGATGATATCTTTATTGCCTTATTGAATAATCTTCGTGAGAATAAGGTGACCCAAGAGGATATCGAAACGCTAAATCAACATTATATATCTGATTTTCAGCAAAAAAATGGCGATGGGTATATTCATTTAACCACTCATAACCGGAAGGCGGATACCATTAATAAGGATGCATTGGCCAATCTGCCCGGCAGATCGTTTGCCTATGATGCAGAAATTGACGGGGATTTCAATGAATATCTGTATCCTGTGGAATCTCGCCTGGAATTGAAAGAGGGAGCTCAGGTCATGTTTATCAAGAACGATTATTCCGGTGAGCAGCGGTACTTCAATGGCAAGATTGGCACCGTAAGTTCTCTGGATGAAGATGAGATTCGGGTGAGTTTGGGTGAGGGAGAAAGGGAAATCAAAGTGGACCGTTATATCTGGGAAAACAAGAAGTATTCGCTTGACGGGGTCACTAATGAAATTGTGGAAAATATTGCCGGCACATTCTCCCATTTCCCGTTGAAACTGGCCTGGGCAATAACCGTTCACAAGAGCCAGG
>JBBQOG010000384.1:0-3617 GCA_038330665.1 Bacteroidales bacterium | reverse complement strand
TGTTGGTCTCGATCTGGCCCACTGTACAGCCGGAAAGTGAAAATTACCCGGCCATGCTGAAAAAGAATTACCTGATCCGACAGGAGGTTGGCGTAAATGCCTCCCTGGGCTTTCTCGGATACATGACCTATGTTGATTTTACCAACCCCGATGCGCGTAGGTTCATGTGGGAAAAGATCAAAAAGAACTATTATGACATTGGAATCCGGATGTTCTGGATGGATGAGGCGGAACCTGAGATTGATCCGCTGGATTATGAAAATGTCCGGTATTTAAAGGGAAATGGTCTGGAAGTTTCATCAATATATCCTTTTGAGTTTGCCCGTGCCATGCATGAAGGGCAAACTGCAGCCGGGCAGACGGATGTGATCAACCTTATTCGCTGCGCCTGGATTGGCAGTCAGCGGTTCGGGACCGTTCTATGGTCGGGCGATATTTATGGCGATTTTGAGACGCTCCGCCGTCAGGTAAAGGCGGGTCTGAATATCTCCCTGTGCGGAATTCCCTGGTGGAACACCGATATCGGTGGGTTTTTCAAATCGAAGGATACTCCGGAACAGTTTCCTGAGGTGCTGGTCAGATGGTTCCAGTTCGGAACCTTTTGCCCGGTGATGCGCATGCATGGCAATCGCCAGCCGATGCTCAAAGTGGAAGGAAGTATTGTCGGATCGGGTCAGCCGAATGAGGTGTGGAGCTATGGGGATGAAACGCTGAAAATCATGACAAAATATCTGCAGGTACGGGAACAGCTCAAGCCCTATATCCTTAAAAACATGGATATTGCCTCGAATGAAGGGATCCCCATGATGCGGCCGCTGTTTTTCGACTTTCCGGAGGATCCGGTCACCTATACCACCGAGGACCAGTACCTGTTCGGTCCGGATCTTCTGGTAGCTCCGGTTCTGGAGTACCAGGCAAAATCAAGAAAAATTTATTTCCCTGCTGGGGCAAGCTGGACGGATGCGCTAACCGGCAAGGTTTATAAAGGCGGACAAACGATTGAATACCCGGTACAGCTGGAGGATATCCCGGTGTTCTGTAAAAATGGATTTAATTTTAAAATGAAATAGCATGATCAAGGCTTCGACCCTCTGTAAGGGATTTTTACTGGCTGCCATCCAGGTGATGGTTGTGTTTCCCGGATTTTCACAGAACAAAGTCCAAATTTTTCCCGGAGCAAATCAGAATACGCCGTCCCGTTCGGAATATTTTTCCTGGATCAATAATACCAATGAGGGAACCACCGAAAAACAAACGCTGGCCAATCTGGATTTCTTCCGATGGCTCCATGATGAGTATGGGATGATACTGGATATCTACGCTTTTGATGCCGGTGCCATCGATGGAGCCGGATATTACGGATCCGAAAAATCAGCCAAGTTCAGGCATCAGTTTCCAAATGGCTTTGCTCCATTGGCAAGGGCAGCCGGACAAATGGGCACCCGATTCGGCATCTGGGGAGGGCCGGATGGTTTCGGTAATACCCCGCAGGAGGAAAAAGATCGCACCAACCTGATGGTTTCGCTTTGCCGCGACTATCGGTTCGAGTTGTTTAAATTTGATGGGGTTTGCGGAGATCTGCGGACCGATAAGCAACCCGCTTTCATCCGCATGATGACCGAATGCCGGAAATATAATCCTGACCTTGTGCTATTGAATCACCGGCTAAACCTGGGTGAGGAGGGCGTCAAACAGGCGACCACCTGGCTTCTGGGAGGTGCCGAGACTTATATCGATGTGCATATGGCTAATGATTCCACCGCGCCTCATCACCGGGCCGCGGCGATTTCCAGGAATCTGGTGCCTGAATTGCAGCGACTCACCGAGGACCACGGGGTTTGTCTATCCTCATGCCTCGATTACTGGGAAGACGACCTCATCCTGCAGGCTTTCAACCGCAACCTGATCCTGGCTCCACAAATTTATGGAAATCCCTGGCTTCTTCGGGATGATGAGTATCCCAAACTTGCCGGGATCTTCAACCTCGCCCGGAAATACAAGGATATCCTGGTGAACGGAATCATTCTTCCCGAAGAGAAATATGGCGAAAAATCCGTATCCCGGGGAGATGCAAAAACAAGGCTGATTACCCTTCGTAACCTGACCTGGTTGCCGATTAACCGAACCATCAGCCTTGATGAAGAGATCGGTTTGGTAGAAGGCAAAATGGTGGAGCTCTGGCAATTCCATCCGACAGAAAGATTCATCGGAAGATATAAAAAGGGACAGACGGTAACGGTTGAGGTGCTGCCGTTCCGGTCGTGCCTGTTGATTGCCTCGACAGAAAAATCAGGCAGCCCGGTGGTGGAAGGCTGTGATTATGAAACGGTTCAGCATGTTCCGGGAAAGCCATTGAAAATCAATTTACTGGGTTTTCCGGGGGAAAAGAAATTCATTCGCTTTCAGGGTAAGCGCTCCGAGGTTGTTTTTCCGGGTACTCCTTTAAAAGAACCCTATCACAGAAAACTTGGCAATTTGGGCGCCGTTTCGGTGCCTGATGATGCGGAGGCCTTATATGAAGCCACCTGTTATGCGGCTGATAATAACGCACTGGAAGCCCGGTCGCTGGTCCGGTCGGGTCCGACGGCCATTCCCCAGGTGCAACAGGCCCGGGATGCTTTTCTTAATCAGGACCTATTTGTGGGGCGTGGGTTATGGGACCATTTCCTGTTCGACGGGGACCTGAAAACGGCATTTTATCCGAGCCGGAGGTGGGGTAGAACCGATATCCGGCTCAATGGAGGTTCTCTCCGGATAGACCTGGGAGTGCCGACCCCATTGGATAGTCTTAAATTTTTCACGGGTGATGAGCAGGGGTTGCAGCCCTATAAATCCTGGGAGGCCTTACGCATGCAGGTTTCTGAAGACCTGAAAACCTGGAAAACCATTCTGATTCTTGCCGGTAAAGAGATGGTGCTCCCCCTGGAAAAGGGAAATCCCATCCGGTATATCCGCTTACCCGGATCTCCGGAGCGGGTGGTGGAGATCGAGGGTTTTCTCGATGGCAAGCGGGTGGACCGTTCAAATTGGCGGGCCTCAAACCTTTTCAGTCCCTACCGGTCCGTACCGGCACAGGCCGCGTATGCAAACAGCTTTGTGCTCAACGATATACCCAAAGGAAGCTATCTGGCCATTGCGCTGAACGGTAAGCATGGTGACGAAGGTGCTTATGCGGCTATCAGGGTAAATGGCAAGCCCTTTGGTGCACCGGACCGCAGCCCCTCATTCCGTTCGAATACCTGGGAATATCCGGTGATCACCACCGATTCCAATTATACCTATTACATTCCACTGACTCCGGATATGATCGGGGCCAAGATCGATGCAGTGGTCATGGTCATGAAAAACGGGGTATCCGAATTCAAACCGGAGGTATGGATAACGGCCTATCCGATTCCGTATGAGAAAATTGAATTAGTAAGCAAATAAAGCTTGTCAGGTTAAGGACTTTAATCAATGGAAATGGTTTTTATGGATCATACTTCCCAGCATTCAGAACCCGGCCTACTTGTTTTGGATTTCGAAAAGTAACTCGCTCAATATTTTAACTTTAGCCGGATCTTTTTCCCACAGGTTGTTCGTTTCATACGGATCCATATCGAGGTTATACAATTGGC